>MHEO01000047.1:8757-29630 GCA_001803875.1 Nitrospirae bacterium RIFCSPHIGHO2_01_FULL_66_17
GGACGTCGATGTTGCCCTGTCCTGCCCCCTCCCCATCGATCATCCCCATGTCCTCCTCGCCCACGGCGGCGGGGGACGTCTGATGCATCGACTTATCGAACAGGTGTTCCTGCCGGCGTTCGGCAACCCCCTGCTCGATACCCGCCACGACGCGGCGGTCGCCGACCTCGGCGGGGCGCGGGTGGCGGTGACGACCGATTCCTACGTCGTGCAGCCATTGTTCTTCCCGGGCGGCGACATCGGCTCGCTCGCGGTCAACGGCACGGTCAACGATCTGGCGATGGCCGGCGCGCGCCCGCTCTACCTGACCGCCGGGTTCATCCTCGAGGAGGGGCTCCCGATGGAGACCCTGCGGCGCGTGGTGGACTCGATGCGGCGCGCGGCGGAGGCGGCCGGCGTGCGGATCATCACCGGCGACACCAAAGTCGTGGACAAGGGCAAGGGCGACGGGTTGTTCATCAACACGGCGGGAATCGGCCTCGTCGAGTCCGCTCGCCCCATCGCCCCGGCGCAGGTGCGACCGGGTGACGCCATCCTCCTGAGCGGGGACCTCGGGCGCCACGGGATCGCGATCATGGCGGTCCGGGAAGGGTTGGAGTTCGAGACCGTGATCGAGAGCGACTCGGCTCCCGTCGCCCCGCTCGTGCTCGCGCTCCTCGCCGCGGGCGTCGACGTCCGCTGCCTGCGGGACCTGACCCGCGGCGGCCTGGCCAGCGCGCTCAATGAGATTGCGGAGACCGTCGGCGTGACCATGACGATCGACGAACGCGCAATCCCCGTCCGGGACGACGTCCGGGGGGCGTGCGAACTGCTGGGGTTCGACCCGCTCTACGTGGCCAACGAGGGGCGGTTCGTCGCGTTCGTCGCGTCGCGCGACGCCGAGCGCGCCCTCGCCGTCATGGCCGCGCACCCCCTCGGGACCGGCGCCCGCATCATCGGCGAGGTCGGGGATCGCGCCGACGACCATTCTCCCGCCTTCGTGGTGATGACAAGCACGATCGGCGCGCGCCGCATCGTCGACATGCTGAGCGGCGAACAACTCCCTCGAATCTGCTAAGATCACGCCTTCATGACCACTAGGCCCTGGTACCAGATGGCACCGGACGAGGCCCTGGAGGCGTTGCACAGCTCCGCCACGGGCCTCTCTTCGGACGAGGTCAAGCGCCGGCTGGACCTCTACGGGCCGAATCTGTTGAGGAAAGAGGACGGAAAAGGTCCCTGGCTGATCCTCCTGAGGCAGTTCACCGACGTCATGATCCTCATTCTTCTGGCGGCCGCCGCGATCGCCTGGTTCATGGGGGACCTGACCGATACCGCGATGATCCTGGTGATCGTCGTGCTGAATGGGTCACTCGGGTTCAGCCAGGAATATCGCGCCGAACGGGCGTTGGAGGCCCTCCGCGGCCTGGAACAGCCATTGGTCGTGGTTCGGCGCGACGGGAGGCTCGTGCAAATCCCTTCGCAAGAGATCGTTCCGGGGGACCTCATGGCCCTGGACGAGGGCGAGCGGATTCCGGCCGATGGCCGGCTCGTCGAGGCCGCGCATCTTCGCGTGGACGAGTCGCACCTCACGGGGGAGTCGGTCGCCGTGACGAAACACATCCGCGCCTTGCATAAAGAAGCGTTGCCGATCGGCGATAGAAACAACGTGGTCTTCATGGGGACGACGGTGATGGCCGGTCACGGCTGGGCGGTGGCGACCGAGACGGGGATGAAGACCGAACTCGGGAGAATCGCGCACTTGCTTCAGACGGCGGAGACCCGCCGGACCCCGCTCCAGCGTCGCTTGGGCCACCTGGGGAAATGGCTGGTCGCCTCCGCCGTTGCGCTCACGACCGTGATTTTCGCCGCGGGACTGCTTCGCGGAGAAGCGCTGGACGTGATGTTGCTCACGGCGATCAGCCTGGCGGTCGCGGTGATCCCCGAGGGCCTCCCGGCCATGGTGACGATCGTCCTGGCGCTCGGCGCGCAACGCATGGTTCGCCGAAACGCGTTGATTCGGAAGTTGCCCGCGGTGGAGACGCTGGGGTGCGTGACGACCATCTGTTCCGACAAGACCGGGACCCTGACCCAGAACCTGATGTCGGTCGAACTCGTCTACGCGGCGGGGCGACTGTTCGACGTGACCGGAAACGGGTATCGGCCCGAGGGACGATTTTATGAACAAGGCCGGGGCGTCAATCCCAAGGACGAGGCGGCGCTCCTCCAACTCCTGCGGGCGGCGGCCTTGTGCACGAGCGCGCGCCTGCAGCAGCGCGAGGGGACGTGGATCGTGTTGGGAGATCCCACCGAGGGTGCGCTCCTCGTCGCGGCCGCCAAGGCCGACCTCTGGAAGGAGGCGCTGGAGGAGGCCTTGCCACGGATCGGGGAGATTCCCTTCGATTCGACGCGAAAGCTCATGACCACGATTCACCGGGATGCCCAGGGCCGGCTCGTTGCCCTGACGAAGGGGAGTATCGAGGAGGTGCTGCGCCGATCCGCCTTCGTGGCGCACGGCCCGGCCGTCCACCCCCTGACGCGACACCGTCACGACGAGATCATGCGGATCAACCGGGAACTGGCCCAGGACGGGGTCCGTGTTCTCGCGTGTGCCATGCGAACGCTCGATGGCCCTCCGTCCGGAGAGGAGTTCACCGGCGTCGAACGGGAGCTGACCTTCCTCGGCTTGGTGGGCATGATCGATCCCCCACGACCCGAAGTCAAAGCGGCGGTGGTGAAATGCCGTCAAGCCGGAATCCGGCCGGTCATGATCACCGGCGATCATCGCATCACGGCCGAAGCCATCGCAACCAACCTCGAGATTTGCCGCCCGGGGGACCGCATTCTGACCGGAGAAGACCTCGAAGGTATGACGGCGGACGAGCTTCAGCCGCTGGTCCCTGAGGTGTCCGTCTACGCCAGGGTATCGCCCGAACACAAGATGAAGATCGTCGACGCCTTGAAGCGCCGTGGCGAAATCGTGGCCATGACCGGCGACGGCGTCAACGACGCGCCGGCCCTCCGCGCTGCCGACATTGGGGTGGCGATGGGACGGGGAGGAACGGACGTGGCGCGGGAGGCGTCCGACATGGTCCTGTTGGACGATAATTTCGCGACGATCATCTCGGCGGTGGAGGAAGGCCGAATCATCTACGACAATATCCGGAAGTTCACACGGTACATGCTGTCGACCAACAGCGGCGAGATCCTCACGGTCTTTTTTGCGATCCTGTTCGGTCTGCCGCTTCCGTTGCTTCCGATCCAGATTCTGTGGATCAACCTCGTCTCGGACGGGCTTCCCGCCCTGGCGCTCGGGGTGGAGCCCCGCGAACAGGACATTATGAATCGACCGCCGCGTCATCCCCGGGAAAGCCTCTTCGCGGGCGGCATGGGGTCGCACATTCTGTGGACGGGGCTGCTGATGGGGCTGGGAACCGTCGCGGTGTTCGGCTGGAGCCACCGGACCACCGACCTCGCCCACGGGCAGACGATGGCGTTCTTCACGTTGATGGCGTTTCAGATGTGTCATGTTCTCGCCATCCGCTCCGAGCGGGATGCGCTGTGGGCGATCGGTCTCTGGTCCAACCCCCAACTGATGGGAGCCGTCGTGCTCACCGTCCTGCTGCAACTGGCCATCACCTACGCATCCGTGCTTCAGCCGATCTTTCATACCACGGCCCTGACGGCGGGCGAGCTGGGTACGTGCGTCGCCGTGGCCTCGACGGTGTACGTCGCGGTCGAGGCGGAAAAGTGGATTCGGTACCGAAGGGGCGGCCGGCGATGAAAATCCACCACCTGAGCGTCGATGACGCGCTCGCCAGCCTGCACAGCGGTCCCGAGGGGCTCTCCGGCGCGGAGGCGGGCCGCCGGCTCCAGGAGTTTGGTCCCAACCGGGTCGAACGAGTCGCGGCCACGCCGCTGTGGGTGCGCTTCGCGAGGGGGTTCACCCATTTCTTCGCCGTGATCCTCTGGGTCGCCGCGGGCCTCGCGTTCGTCGCCGCGTGGCGGGATCCGGGGCAGGGCATGGCCACCCTCGGCTTCGCCATCGTCGGCGTGATTCTCATCAACGGCGTGTTCTCGTTCTGGCAGGAGTATCGCGCCGAGCGCGCGATCTCGGCGCTTCAGCGGCTGCTCCCGCACCGGGTGAAGGCGCTGCGGCCGCTTTTTGGTGCCGTTCAACGCGAGCACACGGTGTTCGAGATCCCCGCCGAGGCGCTGGTCCCCGGCGACGTGATCCTCGTGGCCGAGGGGGACGACATCCCCGCCGACTGCCGCGTGATCCAGGCCTTCGGCGCGCGGGTGAACAACGCCACCGTGACCGGCGAATCGCTTCCCAAGGCCCGCGACGAGCGGCCCAGCCCGGAAGAGGATGTCATCCGGAGCAAGAACGTCCTGCTCGCGGGGACGTCGCTGGTGTCGGGCGAGGCGCGCGCCGTGGTGTTCGCGACCGGGATGCGCACCGAGTTCGGCAAGATCGCGCACCTGACCCAGACCGCGGACGAAGTCCTCTCGCCGCTGCAACGCGAGATCGCGTACGTGAGCCGCGTCGTGGCCGTCCTCGCCACGGTGCTCGGGGTGGTGTTTTTCGCCATCGGATATGCGCTGGGGTTTCCGTTCTGGTCGAACTTCATCTTCGCCATCGGCATCATCGTCGCCAATGTTCCCGAAGGGCTGCTCCCCACCGTCACGCTCTCGCTGGCCATGGCATCCCAACGGATGGCGAAGCGGAACGCGCTCATCCGGCATCTCCCCTCGGTGGAAGCGCTCGGGTCGGCGACCGTGATCTGCACCGACAAGACGGGGACGCTCACCCAGAACCGGATGGTGGTGAAGCGGTTGTTCCTCTCGGGAGCGTTGTATGACCCCGACGAGATGGGGGCGCTCGGGCGCCGTCCGCCGTGGGACGCCCATCGCGCGTTCATCGAGGTCGCGCACTTCTGCCACAACCTCAAGGAGGCGGAGCGGAACGGGAGCACGGTGCTATTGGGCGATCCCATGGAGGTCGTCCTGGTTCAGATGGCCCGGCGGGTGCTGCCCGACGTCCCCGGCGCTCCGCGCGTGGATGAGGTGCCATTCGACGCCGACCGGAAGCGGCTCTCCACGCTGCACAAGCACCGGGACGGCCTGATGCTGTACACCAAGGGCGCGCTGGAAACGCTGCTGCCGCTGTGCTCGCGCGTCCGGTACGGCGGCGAGACGCGCCCGCTGACGGCCGAGATGGCGGACGCGTTCGTGAAGGCGCAGGACGAGATGGCGGAAGCGGGGCTGCGGGTGCTCGCGTTCGCGCACCGGCGCGTCGCGGAGCCGTACGACCGGTCGACCCTGGAAACGGATCTGACCCTGTTGGGACTGGTCGGCCTGGAAGATCCGCCGCGGCCCGAGGTGCCCCACGCCGTGCAGCGGTGCCGGGACGCGGGCATCAAAGTCATCATGATCACGGGCGACCACCCGCGCACCGCGAGCGCCGTCGCGCGGCGGGTCGGCCTCGTGCGGACGGACGCGCCGCTCGTGATCGTCGGCGATCAACTCCGGCTCATGTCCGACACCCAGCTCCAACTGGCGGTGGCCGCGCCGGAGATCGTGTTCGCCCGCGTGACCGCCGACCAGAAGATGCGGATCGTCGTCGCCCTGAAGGCGAGGAAGGAGATCGTTGCCGTCACGGGGGACGGGGTCAACGACGCCCCGGCGCTGCGGAAGGCCGACATCGGGATCGCCATGGGGATCACGGGAACGGACGTGGCCCGGGAGGCCGCCGACATCGTCCTGATGGACGACAACTTCGCGAGCATCGTCGCCGCGGTCGAGGAGGGGCGCGCCGTTTTCGACAACATCCGAAAGTTTCTGACGTACATCCTGACGTCCAACATCCCGGAGATCGTGCCGTACCTCGCCTTCGTCCTGTTTCGCATCCCGCTCCCCCTGACGATCATCCAAATCCTGGCGGTGGATCTGGGGACCGACATGTTGCCCGCCCTTGCGCTCGGCGCGGAGCGGCCGGACCCCGGAGTCATGCAGCGACCGCCGCGTCCCGTCGGTGAACGACTGCTCGGGCGGGCGCTGCTCGCACGGGCGTATCTGTTCCTGGGCGTCCTCGAAGCCGCCGCGGCCATGGCGGCGTTCTTCTTCGTGCTCGATCGAGGGGGATGGGAGTACGGCCGGCCGCTGGACGCTTCGGATCCCCTCTATCTGCAAGCCACCGCGGCCTGCTTGAGCGCCATCATCGTGATGCAGGTGGTGAACGTGTTCCTCTGCCGGGACGACCGAACGTCGGCGTTCGCGTTCGGGTTGTTCAGTAATCCGTTGATCCTCTGGGGGATCGTCGCCGAGGTGACGCTGATCCTCCTAATCGACTACACGCCGTGGGGAAATCTGATCTTCGGCACGGCCCCGCTGGCCAAGGCGGTTTGGTTGTTCCTCATCCCCTTCGCGGTCGCGATGCTCGGGCTGGAAGAGCTGCGAAAGTTGATCGCGAGGAATATACACAACAAGCGGCGCACGTTGACAGGGGCGTCCGGTCCGTAGTATGGTTGGGCTCATGATTTCTGCCCTCCAGGCGCGAACGCGTCATCTGGCCACCTGGCTCGCTGTCCTTGCCCTCACGCTCTCCCCCCTCATTCACACCCACGCGGGGGTGGCGCAGTCCCACGCGGGGGACCACGCGCACCCGCCGATGGTGCACTCGGTCTTTTCGTCGGACGAGGCCGCGCACCCCCTGACGGAACCCGGGAGGACCCGCCTCACGCTGGTCCAGACCGTTGCTCTCCACGCGCTTGGCCAGGGAATCGGATCTCTCTCTGGCGCGAGTACGCCGGTGGTCTTCGTGCTCTCGCCGTCTGCGCCGACAGCGCTGATTCCTCCCACGCCATCCTCGTTGTTTCCGCCACCGCTTTTGCGTCAGTCCTCAGGGGTGAGCGGTAGTTCGATCACGCCGCGCGCTCCTCCGCTTTCTCCTCTCTCCTAAACACCACCGTTCTCAGGTTGTGATCTCGACCGACGCGTCGGGGTCGCGCGTCATGCGCGGTCTGCGGTCGATCCGGATCAAACGTGGGACGAAACTCGCACAGGAGCGTTCGGATGCGGCGTATCGGATTGGCGTCATGGTTGGTCACGGGATTGGGAATCATCTTCTTTGTGACGGGTTGGGTTGAGCCGTCGTTCGGAGCCTCGGAGGAGCGCGCGCCCGGTCTCACATTAGACGGCGCCGTCCAGTTGGCGCTGGAGCGGAACGTGGACGTGCTGGGAAGCCGGTTCGGGCTCGATCGCGCGGAGGCGAATCGCCTGCTCGCCGCCGCGTACCCCAACCCCGAGTATCGGTTCAATCAGGAAGGCCTGTCCGGAGGATTCGAGCGAGAGGTCAACAATATCCGGTACCACCGGATCGAGCAGACCATCGAGGGATTCGGCAAACGACGGAACCGGAAAGCCGCCGCGGATGCCGGGATCGAGGAGGCCCGAGCCGAGTTTCAGGACACCGTGCGCCTGCTGGTCTTTGAACTGAAGAAAGCTTTTTATGAGGTCCTGCTGGCCCAGGCGAATCGAGAAACGGCGACAACGGATCTCCAGCGGCTCCGTCAGGTCGTGGCCATCACCGAATCTCGCGTCCAGCAAGGCGACATCCCTGAAGCCGATCTGATTCGCACGCAGGTGGAAGCCCTTCGGTTCGAGGACGAGGTGGCGTCGGCCGACTTGGCGTTGGTGGCCGCCAAAACCAGGCTGGCTCTGTTGGCGGGCCTGGAGGGGCCGGTCGATGAGATCGTGATCATTGGCTCGCTGGAGCAGGATCCGGACGGCGCGACCCCGGGGGAAGCGGATCTGGGTCTGGATCACTTGATCGAACTCGCGAAGGTCCGTCGCCCCGATCTCGCAGCGGCCCAGGCGAGTCGGCGTCGCGCCGACAGCGAAGTGAAGCTGAATCGGGCCCTGCGCTACCCCAATCTCACGGTGGGTCTCCAGTCCGAACAGATGGAAGGCGTCCAGGGAACCGACGACCTCTCCACGTTCGGTGTCGGCCTGGGATTCCCCCTGCCCATCTGGGATCGAAACCGGGGCGGGATCGCATTGGCCCAAGCCGATCTCAGGCACGCCGAGGCGTTGGCGCAGCAACGGGAGCGCGCAATCCGGGCCGAGCTCGAATCCGCGCTTGATCAGTTCCGGTTGAGCGCCGAACGGGTCGAGGCGGTTCGCACGCGGCTCCTGCCTCGATCCGAGGAGTCGCGCACGATCGCCGAGGCGCTCTACGAGGAAGGGGCCACGAGCCTGCTCCAACTCCTCGACGCGCAACGGGTCTTCAACGAGGCCCGGCTTCGCGCCAACCGGATTCTCTTCGAGCACCACGTCAACCGGTTTCTGCTCGAACGAGCCGTGGGAACCGAGTTGGCGGCACTGGGCACGAGACCATGACCGTGACCTCAACCACGTCGATCGAGACAAAGGAGATGGGTATGTGGAGACCAAGGCGCCGGAATTCCGGTGGCGGGATGATCCCGACGGCCGTGGCCGGCCTGCTCGTGCTGGTGGTGATGGGGTGCTCGGAATCCGGCGGCACGCAAGCCGCCGAATCCGATCCGGCTGCCCCCGATGCTCGCGGCAGCCAGACGCTCCGGATGACTCCCGACGCCATCAAGGCGATCGGGCTCAAGACCGAGGCGGTCACGCGCGGTCGCCTTCAATTGCCGCTCCAGGTCAGCGGGCGGGTGACCTACGATGAGAACCGGTTCGCCCACGTCAGCGCCCCCATTGCCGGGCGGGTCCAGAGCTTTCGAGCGCACATCGGGGACCGGGTGAAGCGGGGCGATCCGCTTGCCTTCATCGAGAGCCCCGAGATCGGACGGGCGCAGTCGGACTACCTCCGCGCGATGGCCGAGCTGGGCGTGACGGAGCGGGCGTTCGAGCGGGCCAAGGCCTTGTTGGAGAAAAAGGGGGTCAGCCGCGGCGAGGTCCAACGACTGGAGGGCGAGGCGCTCCGCGCGCGCGCCGCCGTCCAAGAGGCCAAGGACCACCTGACGCTCCTCGGCTTCACGGACGAGGCGGTGGCCCGGCTGGCCGAGACCGGCGCCGCCGAGACGGCGATGCCGCTGGTGTCGCCCCTGTCCGGCGTGGTGGTGCGCCACGAGGCCTTCACCGGCGCCGGGGTCGAACCGACCCAGATGCTCTATCTCGTCGCCGATCTGTCGGTCGTGTGGGTCGAAGCCGACGTGCCCGAGCGGGATCTCGCCCGCGTGCAGCCGGGACAGCGCGCCGACATCCTGGTCCAGGCGTATCCTGACCGGGTTTTTTCGGGCCGCGTCGAGACCCTCGGCCGGGCGCTCGACGAGAAGACGCGGACGCTGATGGTGCGGGTCGTGGTCCCGAATCGCGATGAGGCGCTCAAGCCCGGCATGCTGGCGCAGGTTGGCCTCCTCACCGGCGCGGGGGAAGACGCGATCACCGTTCCGGCCGACGCCGTGCAGCGCGACGGCGAGCGCGCCCTCGTGTTTGTTGAGCAAGAACCGGGCGTGTTCGCCGTCCGTGAGGTCACGGGCGGCCGGAAGGCCGGCAACCGCATCGA
Source organism: Nitrospirae bacterium RIFCSPHIGHO2_01_FULL_66_17 (assembly GCA_001803875.1). GTDB lineage: Bacteria > Nitrospirota > Nitrospiria > 2-01-FULL-66-17 > 2-01-FULL-66-17 > 2-01-FULL-66-17. The sequence goes on from MHEO01000047.1 coordinate 18,284, forward strand.
GATCCGGTCGGGCGTCGAGCCGGGAGAGAAGGTGGTGACCACCGGAAGTTTCCGGCTCAAATCGGATATGAAGAAAACCGAGATGGAGGCGGGCTGACCATGATCGACCGTCTCATCACATTTGCGCTGAAGCAGCGTCTCCTGATCCTGCTGGGGGTGGCCATTCTGGTTGGCGGAGGGATCTTGGCCTTCGTCCGACTCCCGATCGACGCGTTCCCCGACGTCACCAATATCCAGGTTCAGGTCATCACCAAGGCGCCCGGCATGTCGCCGGTGGAGATCGAGCAATTGGTGACCTTCCCCCTGGAAGTGGATCTGATGGGGCTTCCCAAGAAGACCGAGCTGCGGTCGATCTCCAAATTTGGGATCTCGGTCATCACCGTGGTCTTCGAGGATGGCACCGATATCTACTGGGCGAGACAGACCGTGCTCGAGCGGTTTCTTCAGGCCAAGGAGAAGCTCCCTCCCAACGTGGAATCGATGTTGGGGCCGATCAGCACCGGGTTGGGCGAGGTGTACCAGTACCGGTTGCACGGCCCCAAGTACGACCTGACCGATCTCCGCACGCTCCAGGACTGGGTCGTCCGGCCCATGCTGCGGACCGTCCCCGGCGTGGCCGACGTCAACAGTCTCGGCGGCCTCCCCAAGGAGTACCAGGTTCTGGTGGACCCCGACCGTCTCAAGAACTTCGGGCTCACGCTGCGGCAGGTCTTTGAAGCGGTGGAACGCAATAATGCCAACGTCGGCGGCGGGTTCATCCGGCACCAGGAGGAGCAGTTCGTCGTCCGGGGCCTGGGGATGATCCGCAACGTCGAGGACATCCGAAACATCGTCGTCGCATCGGAGCGGGGCACACCCATCTTCCTTCGGGATGTGGCCGAGGTCGGCATCGGGGCACGGACTCGATACGGCGGGGTCACCTACGAAGGCAAAGGGGAAGCGGTGGAGGGGTTGGTCCTGATGCTGATGGGGGGCAACAGCCGGGAGATCGTGACCAACGTCAAAGCCAAGGTCGACGAGATCAACCGGGTGCTGCCGGCCGACGTCTCCATCGTGCCGTTCTACGATCGGACCGAGCTGGTCAACCGGGCGATCTGGACGGTCGAAAAGGCGCTGCTGGAAGGGGCCGTCCTCGTTGTCGCGGTGTTGATCGTGTTCCTCGGCAATCTCCGCAGCGCGGTGATCGTCTCCCTCATGCTTCCGCTCTCGATCCTGTTCACGTTTGTGCTCATGAAGGGCCTGGGCCTCTCGGCCAACCTCATGTCGTTGGGGGGGCTCGCCATCGGGATCGGGATGCTGGTGGACGGGGCCGTGGTGATGGTCGAGAACATCTACCGGTGCCTATCCGAGGCGGGGGCCCGTGCGGATCGAACCGAGCTCGGTCCTCCGATGCCCCCGCACCCCCGGCCTCTCCCGGCAGAGCCGGGACCCGGCCGTGCCGAAAAGCAGGCCCGGGGCGGGTCGACGATGCACCATATTCTTGAAGCCGCGCGCGAGGTGGGCCGTCCCGTGCTGTTCGGCATTCTCATCATCATCGTGGTGTTCCTGCCCCTGTTCAGCCTCACCGGGGTCGAGGGCAAGATGTTCAAGCCCCTGGCCTTCACGGTTGCCTTCGCGATGTTCGGTTCCTTGATCCTCTCCCTCACGCTGGTGCCGGTGCTCTGTTCGTTGCTCTTCGCCGCGGGGGTGAAAGAGCGGGAACCGTGGCTGGTGCGCCGGCTCCGCGAGCGGTACCGAGGGGTGCTGGCGGCAGCGTTGGCTCATCCGAAGACCTTGGTGGGGGGCGCCCTGGGGCTCCTGGTCGGCGCGCTGGTGCTGTTTCCGTTCATCGGCAAGGAGTTCGTGCCCACGCTGGATGAGGGCGACATCGTGATCAACGTCACCCGCCTGCCCAGCATTTCGCTGGACGATTCGCTGCGGATCAACGGCGAGGTCGAGCGGGCGCTGATGCAATTCCCGGAGGTCAAGACCATCGTCACGCGAACCGGCACCGATGAAATCGGCGTGGATCCGATGGGACCGGAGCTGTCGGACATCTTTATCATCCTCAAGCCCGAACGCGAATGGACCGTTGGAACCAAGGACGAGCTGAAAGAGAAGATGCGCGAGGCGATGGACCGAATCCCGGGCATCGCCTACGTGTTCTCCCAACCCATCCAGATGCGGGTCGACGAGATGCTGGCTGGGGTGCGCGCCCAGGTCGCCGTGAAGATCTTCGGGGAAGACATGCAGGTCTTGGCTGAGACGGCGACTCGCATCGAGCGGGTGCTCCGCGGCATTCCCGGTGCGGTGGACGTGCGGACCGAACAGGTCTCGGGGCAGTATTTTCTGGAGATTGAAGCCGATCGGCAGGCTTTGGCCCGGTATGGGATCAATGTCGCGGATCTCAACGAGGTGGTCGAGACGGCCATCGGCGGCAAGGTGGCGACCGAAGTTGTGGAAGGCCAGCGGCGGTTTGGCGTGTTGGTCCGTTTTCCGGAGGCGGTGCGCGGGGACGTGCAGGCCGTGGAGAATCTGACGGTCAGCGCTCCGGACGGCGCGAGAATCCCGCTCAAACAACTGGCGGCCATCCGCGTGGCCGAAGGACCGGTCCAGATCAATCGCGAAGAAGGCAGCCGCCGGATCGTCATCGAGGCCAACGTGGAGGGGCGCGACATCGCGTCGTTCGTGGCCGATGGGCAGCGACGTATCGCCGAAGCGGTGGCACTTCCCTCGGGGTACTACGTGACCTGGGGCGGCCAGTTCGAAAACCAGCAGCGGGCGATGCAGCGCCTGGCGATCGTCGTGCCGGTGGCGCTGTTCTTGATCTTTCTCTTGCTCTTCACGGCGTTCAATGCGCTGCGGCACGCGTTCTTGATCCTGGCGAACATCCCATTCGCCTTGATCGGCGGCATCGTGTCGCTCTTTCTGTCCGGCCTGTATCTGTCGGTGCCCGCGTCGGTGGGGTTCATCGCGCTCTTTGGGGTGGCGATCCTCAATGGCGTCGTTCTGGTGTCCACCTTCAATCAATTGAGGCAGGAGGGATTGACCCTGGAGGAGGCGGTCCGTCTCGGGTCCGAGCGGCGGCTGCGGCCGGTGTTGATGACGGCGCTAGTGGCCAGCCTCGGGCTCGTGCCGTTGCTCCTGGCTACCGGGCCGGGATCCGAGGTGCAAAAGCCTTTGGCCGTGGTGGTCGTGGGCGGGTTGATCACGTCGACCGCGCTGACGCTGCTGGTCTTGCCCGCGTTGTATCGGTGGGTCGAGGGGAGGCGCGAGCGGCGATACGGGCCTGAGGGCACGGCGCTCCGTGCTCCCGAGCCGGAGCCGGTGCTCCAAATGGGGAGGGACTCGTGATGAAAGAGGTCAACGCGTATATCCGCCATGCCCTGGTGGGGAAGGTGATTGAAGCGTTGGAGCAGGCCGGCTTTCGCGACATGACGCTGTTCGATGGGAAAGGCGTGACGAGCGGTCTCCCGAAGGAGGAATACGACTACTCGCTGGAACTCGCCGAGAAGTACATCAACGTGGTCAAGCTGGAAATGGTCTGTCGCGACCAGGATGCCGATGAGATTGTCCGCATCATCCGGACGAACGCTCATACCGGCAAGCCGGGCGATGGCCTGGTCTTCGTCAAGCCCATCGATCATGCCGTGCGGATCGCTGAGCATGGCCCTGGAGAGGCGCCGCCCCACTCACACTGAGGGATGCGCTGGACAGAGGTCGGCCTACAAGTAGTGACCAGATAGAGAGGAAATTGCCAATGAGACGCCGTCAGATCCACTACCGCGTGGTACTCATCAGCCTGCTGGGTGTGTTATTGGTCCAGGGCTGCGCGTATCTCCAACACGAAACACAGGAGCATCCGATTGCGATCACCGAGCGCGACGCGGCCCTCCTGCATCCCCGGAGTCGATACGTCTCCCATCACCGGCATCTCAGCACGGAGGAGAGCCGACGTATCAATGAGCGGTTGGGCCACGAGGCGACACGGCCCGACGAACTGATCGGGTATTATGCCGTCACACGGTGGCCGAAGCGCCCGACCGGGGAGACGGGCACCGTGTTCCTCGAGCCGGTTCGGACGGAGCATGGCACGTTGTCCCTGCTGGTCTCCGTCAAAGATGGCGTGCCGCAGCGGCTGGCAGTGAAGGACGGTCCATCCGCCGCGGCCGTCACACACGAGTTCCTCGACCAGTTTCTCGGCCGGGACCTCGATCACTCGTACGAGGTCGGTCGAGATCCGGATGCCTTCCACCGCGTGCCGTCGCCGCTTGCACCCATCGAAGGCCGGTGGGAACTCTCGCAGCGCATTGCGGAGGCGGTTCGCAAGATCCTCGTGATCGCCGAGGCGCTGGGAGTCTGACGCGGGACGAACACGATCGTGTTCGCCTCGACAAATTTCAACCGTCTGCTATCGTCATCGACGAATCAGCGGACTTCGTTGGACAGCCGTCGAATTCAAGGGAGACATAGGATGCTGAAGCGCGTATTGATTGCGGGGTGCCTCGGCGGCTGCCTCATCCACGGCACCCCCGCCGTGGCGGAGTCCGAGCACGGACCACTCACCGTCAGGTGGGAGACGGCGTTCGCCTCGAAATACCTCTTCCAGGGCATCGATTACAGTGATGGCAATCCGGTTGCCCAGCCGGAGCTGAGCCTCGAATACCGAGGGTTCTCGTTGACCTCATGGTTCAACGTCGATTTGGATGAACGGCATGTCAACGAGATCGATCTGGCATTCGCCTATGAGCGGGAGCTCGGACGTTTCTCCGCGACCCCGGGATATGCCCGCTATCAGTACCCCAATCCGCGCTGGAACCCCTCCCAAGAGGTCTATGAGGACTGGGACCCGTCCCAAGAGGTCTATCTCGATCTCTTGTACGCGACCCTCGTGGATCTGTCGCTGAGTACTCACTACGATTTCGATGCGGGGAAGGGGGCCTATTTCACGCTGGAGCTCGACCGTGATGTTGAGACATCGGTTGGCACGTTCGGGATCGGATCCCATCTGTTCTACCAGCGGAACTATTATGAGATGAGCGGTATCCCGTCGTTGGAGTTCGCCGTCAATTACAGCCGCTCCATCCGCTCCGTGTCGATCACCCCGTCCGTGTCGTACTTCGCGACCTGGGATAATAGCGACTTTAGTGGGGAGAGCGCTGTTCCCAAGCAGTGGGTGGTTTCCCTCACGATTGGCCAAAGCTACTGAGGGCAGTCTGCGGCCTCACGTGCTCCAGGACAGTGATGACGCCGCCGGGGGAATACCGTGTGTTGACTTTCGGTCACTCGTTGAGTAGGGTTGAACACTGACGCTGACGATGAATAGACACCCGACATTACGATCCTCGCACCGCCAGTCATCGGCCCTTGGGATTCTGACACTGCTGGGGGTGCTTCTTTTGGCGCCGTGCCTGCATGCTCAGGAAGCGCATGTCGTGGAGCCGCATTCGCCTGCGTCTCACGCCACCGATCGGGAGCCCTGCTGTTTTGATTCGTCTTCCCACCGGTTGACTGAGTCGCATCCTCCGTGTGCCGCTGTCCTCACCATCGCTCGGAGTCCTTCAGACCGCGATACCCTCCAGCCGGTCACGGCAGCCGTCATGGGTCCCGTCCCCTTGGACTTGGACCACGTTGACGGCCAATGGGTCCGCCGGTTCCGCGAGGAACGCGGCGCGAAGGTTCACGCTCTTTCCCTGTATACCCTGCACCGGCAGTACCGTCTCTAAACCCGTCTCCGCATCTCAACTGTAGGTTCGCCTGAACGTTCCCGGGGTTCGCGGCGGTGTTCCGCGCGCGTTCCTGGTCGGAAACCTTTGTTGCGGAGCGTGCGATGACCAGTGACATCTGCCGACGAGTGCTCATCAGCTTCGTATTGATGACGTCTGTATCGATAGGGAGCCGACCGGTCTTTGCGGAGGCCCCTGACATTCCGCGTGTCGTGACCGTGGAAGAAGCGGTTGAAACCGCCCTCCGGCATAACCCCGAGTTGAAGGCCGGTGAGCAAGAACGGGACGCCGCCCGGGGAGCGGTCCTGCAGGCGAGGGTGTATCCCAACCCGGAGATCGATCTGGCCTTGGAGACCGACCGGTTCTTCGCCGGGGACGGCGAAGGGCGCCGATCGGTCGGCGTCACTCAGACCATCGTGACCGCTGGCAAGCGGCGTCAGCGCCAAGAGAACGCCCGCCTCGGCGTCAACGTGGCCGAAGAGATGCTCGATGATGCGAAGCGCCGGTTGATCGGGGAGGTGGAGGAGGTCTTCTACCGGCTGCTCTTCACGCAGGAGCGGCTGAAGCTCGCGCGGGAGCAGATCGAACTGGCCGGGCGGTTGGTCGCGCTCAGCGAGGGACGATTCCGAGAAGGGTTCGCCCCCGAAATGGACGTCGCCCTCGCGAAGATCGAATACCACGTCGGATTGCAGGAGGTCGTCGGTCTCGATCAGGATCTGGTCGACGCCCGGGCCGCCTTGAACACGCTGATGGGACAGGCGGTCGACGAACCGGTGGTTGCCCGGGGAACGCTGCTCGTTCCTCCCGCGCACGGTCAGGACGCCTCGTTGCAAGAACAGGCACTCGCCCGGCGACCCGATCTTCGCGCCCTGGACGTCGAATCCGAACGTGCGGCGAGCGAGGTCGCGCTGGTTCGAGCGGAGCGGATTCCGGATCTGACCGTCTCGCTCGATCTGACGGAAGAGAATGCCGTGTTCGATGCGCTGGACCTGACCGACCGCGACCGGCTGGTGGGCCTGAAACTGTCCGTCCCCATCCCGTTGTTCGACCGCAAGCGAGGCGATCTGATGTCGGCCCAGTCCCGCTTGCGACGAGCCGAGTCCGAGCGAGCGGCCTTGAAGGCTCGCATTGCGCGGGATGTGCGTGTGGCGTCCGCCCGCATCGTCTCGGCCGAAACGAGGTTGGAACACTTCACGAACGACGTGGTGCCCCTGGCCGAGAGCAATCTCGACCTGACGCGGCAGGCGTACGAACAGGGATTCGCCGGGATCCTCCAGATCCTGGAGGCCCAGCGGCGGTTTGCGGAGACCCAACTCGGCTACTTGACGATGCAGTACGAGCACCGATTGGCGCTCGCGGCCCTTGAGCGGGACGTCGGCGCCCGTGTCGCGGGACCGCAGTCACGATCGCTCCAGACCGAAGGAGAGAAGCCATGAAAAGACGGACGAACGTGAGGAGGTTCGGATGGCGGGTTGTCGTCGGGTTGTCGGTGTTCGCCGTCGCGATGCGGTTGTGGAGTGCGGACCCTGTTCGAGCCGATGAACAACACACCCGTTCTGAAGCCGAGGAACGCGGCGCGCCGGATACCCACGCCGAGGGGGAGGAGGGGATTCGCCTGAGCGAGGAGGCGAAGCGGAACATCGGGTTGACCGTCGAAGCGGCCGCTTTGCGCACGATCCAGAAGGTCATCACGGTAAACGGTCTGGTCAAACCCCAGCCCAACCGTCTGGCGGCCGTCGGTCCCAAGACCGAGGCGATCGTCGAGCGCACGCTCGTCAATCCCTGGGACCGCGTGGAGAAAGGACAGTTGTTGGCCGAACTGCGGAGCCGCCAGTTCGGCAATCCGCCCCCGCTGATTCCACTCACGGCGCCCATTGCCGGCGTCATCTCAAAATGGGATGCCACGGTGGGTGAAGCGGTGGGACCCGGCACGGTGTTGTTCGAAATCATCGATCCTTCCGTGATGTGGGTCGAGGGCGATTTGCCGGAACACGAGGCTTACCTGGTGAAAACCGGCCAGACCGTGCGCGTCAGCCTGATCGCCATTGCCGACCGCGTGTTCACGGGGCGGATCGTTCGGATGGGCGGCATGGTCGAGCCCGAAAAACGCACGGTGCACGTGTGGGTCGAAGTGCCCAACCCCGCGTACGAACTCAAGCCCGAGATGTTTGCGCAACTCAACATCGTCGTGGGCAGCCGCGCCAAGGTCCTGGCCGTTCCACGGCGCGCGCTCCTTCGATCGGGCGGCGAGACCTTCGTGTTCATCGAGCGCGAGGGCGGATACGTCCGGCAGAACGTCGTCGTGGGGATACAGGACGATCGCGACGCCGAGATCGTCCGAGGTCTGCACCCGGGCGATCGGGTGGTGACGCAGGGCAACTACGAGCTCATGTCTTCCATCTTCATCAAAGGTGGGGTCTCGGAACATGGACATTGATCGAAGGCGGGGGATGTGGTCGAAACTCGTCGCTTTTTCGCTGAAGAATTGGCTCCTGGTCGTGGCCGGCGCGCTCGTGGCACTGCTGGCGGGCTACCAGGTCCTGTCGCGGATGCCGGTGGACGTCTATCCGGACATCACCGACCCTCGGGTCACCATCCTCACCGAGGCGTCGGGTTGGTCGCCGGAAGAGGTGGAGACGCTGGTGACCTTCCCCCTGGAAAGCGTCTTCAACGGTATGCCCTTTGTGAAGCGCGTCCGCTCCTCCTCGGGGATCGGGCTCTCGGTGGTGATCGTCGAGTTTGAATGGGGCACCGACGTGTTCCAGGCCCGGCAGATTGTGGCCGAGCGACTTGCAACCGTGAAGCTGCCCGAAGGAGCCGAGGCGCCGTTTATGACGCCCATTGCCTCGCGGCTGGGCGAGATCGTGGAATTCGCCCTGGTCGATGAAAAGGGCAGCCTCTCGCCGTTGGAGTTGCGCGACCTGGCCGATTGGGTCATCCGCTTCCGTCTTCAATCGGCCGGGGGGATCGCCAATATCCTGAACATGGGCGGGTTCGTGAAGGAATACCAGGTCGTGGTCCATCCGGTGCACCTCACCCACTACGGGCTCTCCCTCCATGAGGTCTTCGAGGCGCTCGAGCAGAGTAATCTCAACGCGGCGGGAGGGTTCTCGCAGGATCTCCATCAGGAGTACCTGATTCGAGGCCTGGGCCGCATTCAGACGCTCGACGACATCAAGAGTGTCGTCATTGCCACGCGGTCCAACGGTGTTCCGGTGTACGTCAAGGACGTGGCCGAGGTCCGGGTCTCGGGTCCCGCGGTCCGGCGAGGAGCGAGCAGCCTCAACGGCCGGGAGACCGTGCTGGGGCGGATCGTCAAACAGCCGGGCACCAACACCCTGGACCTGACGGCCAAGATTGACGGGATCTTCGATCAGCTCAAGACCACGCTTCCCGAAGGGGTCAGGATCAGCACGGAATACGTGCAAGCCGACGTGATCCGCCGGGCGATCCACACGGTGAGGCAGTCGTTCCTGGAAGGGGCGGTCCTGGTCGTCGTGATTCTGTTCGTGTTCCTGTGGAACCTCCGGGCGTCATTGATCACGCTCACCGCCATCCCGCTGTCGTTGGTCCTCGGCGTCGTGTTCATCGCGTTTCAGGGGATGACGCTCAACGTGATGACCTTGGCGGCACTGACGATTGCCGTCGGCCTGGTCGTGGACGACGCGATCATCGTCGTCGAGAACATTCACCGGCGGCTGCGGGAGGCGTCGGGTAAGACTTCTCATCTCGGAAACGATGCGAGGCGGGAGATCGTCCTCGCGGCGACGCAGGAGATCGTGGGTTCGGTGGTCTACGCGACGGTCATCATCATGCTGGTCTTCCTCCCGATCTTTGCGTTCAAGGGGATCGAGGGCCGTCTCTTCGCTCCGCTCGCGACCACCGTGATCGTCGCGATGGGCGCGTCGCTCCTGGTGTCCGTCACGCTCAATCCCGCGTTGAGCTACCTCTTCCTGGCGTCCCGGTCGGGAGCGAGTCACCGCGAAAGCCCGGTGCTGACGTGGGTGCACCGCTGGTACCGGCCGCTGCTCACCGTCATCCTTCACCATCGATGGCCGGTGGTGATTGTCGTCCTCGCGATCATCGTGCTGGCCGCGGCGCTGACGCCGTTCGTCGGCAAGGAGTTTTTGCCGATCATGGACGAGGGAACGTACGTGATCAACGTGAGAATGCTGCCCGGCACGTCGCTCGATGAATCGTTGCGGATCGGCCGGCAGGTTGAACGCGCATTGCTCGAAATCCCGGATGTCGTGTCCACGTCGGCCCGGACGGGACGCGCCGAGCAGGACGAACACGCCGAAGGCGTCAACGTAAACGAAATTCTGGTCAACGTGAAGCCGCCCGAGCAGCGCACACGGTCCCGCGAAGCCCTGCTGGCCGAGATCCGGGAGAAGCTCGAACAATTCCCTGGGGCCGCGACGTTCGTGGGCCAGCCGATCCAGCACCGGATCGACGAATTGCTCTCCGGCGTGACGGCGCAGGTGGCGATCAAGCTGTTCGGTCCCGACCTTGAGGTGTTGAGGTCCACGGCACAGGATATCGCCGCGGCCGTCCGATCGGTCCGCGGCGCGGCGGACGTGCTGGTCGAACAGCAGGTGGATGTACCCCAGCTTCAGATCCAGGTCGACCGCAACGCCGCGGCCCGCTACGGGCTCTCGGTCGGCCAGGTCTCGCGGTTCGTCGAGACGGCGTTCAAGGGAGAGGTGGCGACGCAGGTCATTGTGGGGCAACGCACGTACGACCTGGTCGTCATCCTCGACCACGCCTACCGGGACGACATCGAGAAGATGCGCCAGCTCTTGATCGACACGCCGGCGGGACCCCAGGTCCCGCTCGAACGCGTCGCGCAGGTTCGCTACGGCAAGGGTCCCAACACCATCAATCGCGAAAACGTCTCGCGGCGGATCGTCATCCAATCCAACGTCCAAGGCCGGGACCTCGGGGGATTCATCGCCGAGGTACAGAACGCCGTGGCGCGGCGGGTCACGTTGCCCGAAGGGTACTTCGTGGTCTACGGCGGGCAGTTCGAAGCCCAGCAGGAGGCCATGCGGCAGCTCGTCCTCCTGGGCGGCCTGATCCTTGTCGCGGTGTTTCTCCTCCTGTACATGAGTCTGGGATCCGTGACCTCGGCCGTGCTGGTCATGCTCAACCTGCCGTTCGCGCTGGCTGGCGGGATATTCGCCGTCTTCCTCTCGGGCGGCGTGCTGTCCATCCCCTCGGCGATCGGGTTCATCCTGCTGTTCGGGATCGCGATCCGCAACGGGATCATTTTGATCATGCACATCAACACCCTCCGCGAGCGGGAAGGGCTTTCGCTGGATGATGCGATCGTCCTCGGTGCCGAGCACCGTGTGAGTCCGGTGCTGATGACCGCGCTGGCCGCGGGGATCGGCATGGTGCCGTTAGCCTTGGCCACGGGGTCTGGGGCCGAGCTCCTCAAACCCTTGGCCACGGTGATCGTGGGCGGTCTGGTGACCAGCACGGCGCTGACGCTGTTGGCTTTGCCCGCATTCTACTCGATGGTGGAGAACCTGCGCGTCAGGAACATTCGTTGAATAGCCCGATCGGGCTAGACCGATTCCCTCGGAATTTCGTCGTCCGCAATTCTTTGGCGGAATGGGCCGGTCTGAAATTGTAGGGGC
>MHEO01000047.1:29646-34072 GCA_001803875.1 Nitrospirae bacterium RIFCSPHIGHO2_01_FULL_66_17
GAGTTCGTCGACCATACTCCGAAACTTCGCCCACGGAATCGCGGTCCACGTCTCGGTGGTCGCGTGGCCGAACGAGCGGACGATCGTGGCCACCCGGCTCGCCATCAACTCGTCGGGCGCCTCGAACACGTCCAAGTAATCGTACGGACCCAAGACCGCGTAGTTGGCGATCCACTTGACCTGTGGACAGTGCCGTTTGACCCGCGCCTTGACCTCCTCCTCGAGGTTTTTGATCTTCGCCGGCGAGGCCATGCTTTCCGGCGACACCTTGGTCAGCATCACATACGTTCCCATGGGAGCCTCCTGCGTTAATGGCCGGCGGGAGCCGCCTCGATCGCGAAGAAGGAGTCGACCTCCTTTTGGACGGCCGGGGCGAGATCGGCCAGCGACACGAATCCTTCCAGCGTCCCGTTGGACTGGATGGGCAACCGCCTGATCTTCTTTTCGGCCATGAGCTGCGTGGCCTGCAGGAGATCCCAGTCGGGTCCCCCGGTCAGCACGTGGGTGTGCATCACGTCCCGCACCCGGGTGTCACCCGGCAGTTTTCCCTTGGCGACGACCGACAGCGTGATGTCTCGATCCGTGAGAATACCCTTGAGGCCGCCACCCTCGGTGATCAAGACGCACCCGACGTTGTGGCGCTCCATCTTCTTCGCCGCGTCCATCACGGAATCCGCCGGCGCGCACGTCACCAGGTCCGGCGCCCGCTTCATGATCTCTCTGATCCGCATGGTGTTTCACCTCCTTTCGCGCGCGAGATGAACCTCGTCATCCCGACGTTCTTCGTCACATGGTATCCCACCACACAGCATGGCGCGCGTCGGGGGGCGTTGTCCATTCTTCGATGGGTCTAAGTCGATGGAGAAGACGAGCGAGAGGCCTACCTCTTTGGGGCAAGCGACGAGAATGAGGTGTCCGCCGGGCGCCGGGCGTCGGTTCTCTCGAAGGGGCCGTCGCGGCCGGGGTGGCGCCGTAAAGGCCCTTGTGGGGGGACGCCTCGTCCCATCGGGCCAACCGGGGCGTCCATAATATCGGGGCAAACACCCCGTTCGGGGGATACCTTTTTCGCGGGACCAGGATGACAATATGAAAGGGTCACCGCGGGCGGTTGGTCGCTCGCCAGGGAGGAGGGAGGTGACGGCCATGAAGTGTCTTCGATGCGGTGGGTTGATGGCCTGTGAAGAACTGACGGGGGGTGGTTCCTCGAAGACAGGGTGGTGTGAGAGTTGGCGCTGCGTCAACTGCGGCGAGCTCATCGACGCGGTGATTTTCGGGAACCGGACACGGAGTGGGGTGGCTGAAGACCGGGAGAAACACCTCGCCGGCGTCGGGTGCTAGGCGGGAGGGGCTTCAGCCGACGATACCGACACCCGAGAGAAGGAGGACGTGCGATGGTGACAGCGACCGTGAAACGCGACGAGAGCCGCGGCATCGCGCCGGTGAAGGCGCGGCCGGAGGCTGGTCGCATCGAGCAGAACGTGGAACGGATGTTCGAGGACCTGTGGGCGCGACCGTGGAGGTCCCTGATGGATTTCGGGTGGCCCCGCCATCGGCATCTCTGGACGGACCTGGAGGCGACGAGTCCCGCCATCGAGATCAGCGAGGACAAGAACGAGGTGCTGGTGAAGGCGGAGCTGCCCGGGATGAAGAAGGAGGACCTGGAAATCAACGTCGAGGAACGCCTCCTGACGATCAGGGGCGAGAAGAAGAAGGAAGAAGAGCGCAAGGGCGAGGGGTACTTCTACTCCGAGCGGTCTTACGGGGCGTTCGAGCGGTGCATCGAGATTCCCCGGGACGTGCAGAGCGACAAGGCCCACGCGACGTTTAAGGACGGCGTGTTGGAAGTGCGGCTGCCCAAGACCGAGGAAGCGAAGCGAAAGGAAGTGAAGATCAAAGTCGACTAAAAACGGCGCCCGGTGGGGTCGACCGTTGCGCGAGGGCGACGGTCCCGCCGGGCGCCGCTACGGCCAGTTCGTGGCGGTCGTCTTGAGGTACCCGTAGAGGATATCTCGCCTCGCGACGATCCCCATCAGCTTGCCATCCAGCACGACGGGCACTCGGATGAGGTGCTCGCGCTCCAGCAGCCGGATCACCTCGTCGACCGGCGTGTCCTCCTGAACCGTGGTGATTTGGCGGGTCATGATCTCCTCGGCCGGCACCGTGTCCAGGTCCCGACCCTCCATGAGCACCTTGAGCAGGTCGAACTCGCTGACCAGCCCGACTAGAACCCCCCGCTCCCTCACCACCGGCAGCATCCCGAAGTTGGACGTGGTCAACTCGGCGGCGACGTGGCGGGCCGTGTCGGACGGCCGGCAGGTGACCACGTTGCGCTCCATGAGCACGGCGGCGGTGAGCCGGCGAAATTCACGCTGTTCGCTCGGGAACTCGATGCGTCGCATGGTCGTCCTCCCAAGAATCGACATCGCGCTTCCAGCATACGGGAGCTCCCTCCGGTGTGTCGATCCCTGAGACGGTCCAATCCCGAGGCGCAAAGGAGGGAGGCCTCATCCCACCCAAACACCCCTTTTGGGGGATTGAGCCCCCCGCCCGATTGGTCCACGATACCATCAGGGTGTGCACGGACGTCATTGACGGGATGCATCGGTGGTTCGAGCGGGAGGGGATCGGATGAAAACAACAACGTGGAATGTGATCGGGCCGGTGTTGGTGTTGATCGTGGCCATCTTCATCGTGGTGACGTATATCTACGATCAGCGAGTCCAGCGGACGGTGGTGGGCCACATGCCGGATCCGTCTGATGTTCCCGGGTTGAATGTGTACGGCGCCGGTCTGACGGCTTCGGATGAGGGAAAAGCGTTCCTGCGCCGATGGGAGATCAATAGAAGGCGGTTGGACGCGATAGGCTATGATCTGGAAATCATCCTCAATGACCCGGCGTTTTTCAGGGATTTGGCGGCGGTGGAGGGGAGGGGCGGTGCGAAGGAGGACGAGATCTATCAATCCTATGCGAAACGGTATCAGTTCGACCGAAAACTCGTCTTTACGGTCATGATGCATTCTGCAAAGGGACGGCTCCTTGAGCGGCGGCCTGAGCGGAGGATACGGCTTCGGGTGGATGGGGGCGCGGAGTATGAACCGGAAAACCTGTACGAAACGAATCGTTCCATGGAGTACCACCGTCAGGCGGTGGTGGCGTTCGGCCGGAGCGATGGAACATCGATCGTTTCGCCGAAGCCAAAGATCTTGGAAGTGGTGCTTCCGGCTGCGTCCGGTGACTCAACGAAGATCGTTCGTTGGAATCTGGAGACGGAGGGAAGGCAATAGGTCCGGAGTCTCGCGCGGAAGCGACTCCGCCCTCGCTTTGGCCGTCACGTCGCTCTGTTTCGTGCCCCAGCCGGATCAGGCGGTCGCCGGACTGGAGCGTTCATCGTCGTCGCCGCGCGGAGGTAAACCGATGATGCCTGAGTGGAGCACATGATCATGAAGCCTCCCGCCCACGCGGTGCCCTGGTTGACCCGATTTTCGGTCGAACGACCCCGGCTGGTGATGGCCCTGACGCTGATCATCACCCTGCTTTTCCTGACGCAGATCCCCCGCGTGAAGACCGATACCGATCCCAAGAACATGCTGCCCGCCACATCGGAGGTGCGCGTCACGAATGACGAGGTGGATCGCTGGTTTGCACTGCACAAGGACGTCATTGTCCTGGGGATCGTCAATGACGAGGGGATCATCAATCCCGCGACCCTCGAACGGATCACCCGGATCACGGAAGACATCCTGAAAATCACGGGAGTCGTCGTTCGGGACGTGACCAGTCTCACCACGGTGGATAACGTCCTGGTCGAGGCGGGCCAGCTTGCCGTCCGTCCGGCGATCGCCGAGATCCCCCGCACTCCAGTGGGAATGGCAGACTTACGGCAGTCGCTCCTCTCGAACCCTCTCTTTGTAGGCAGGCTGCTCTCGCAAGATGGCACGACGACGGCCATCTACGTCCCCCTGGAGTCGGGGGCCAACGCCAAGGCAATCGCGGATCGGATCACGGCGATTCTGCCGAAGGAAAGCGGACGCGAACGGTACTACGTGGCCGGCGACCCCGTGGCCCGCGACACCTTCGGCACCCAGATGTTTTACCAAATGGCCGTTTTTTCCCCTGTCGCCGGGATGGTGATGTTCGTGGTCTTGTGGTGGATGTTCCGGAACCTCGCCTTGGTGAGCTCGGTGATGGCCGTGGCGATGGTCAGCATCGTCTGGAGCATGGGACTGATGATCGGCGTGGGACTGCCCGTGCACATCATGAGTTCCATGATCCCGGTCTTCCTAATGGCCATCGCGACCGACAGCATCCATATTTTCAATGAGTTCTTCTTCCGATTCCGTGAAAGTCGGGACAAGCGGCAGGCGATCTTGGACACGATTCAGGCGGTCGGGAAACCGGTCCGCTACACCGCACTGGCCACCGCGG
>MHEO01000047.1:34172-34440 GCA_001803875.1 Nitrospirae bacterium RIFCSPHIGHO2_01_FULL_66_17
CCTGATCCCGGCGGTGCTCACCCTCATCCCAGATGAGCGGCTCAGCGGCGGCTTGCCCGGACACGGCGAAACAACCGAGCGGGCGTCGCGGTGGTTGAGGACATTTGCCGCTGTGGGATTCGCGAGGCCTTGGCTGGTCACAGCCGTGGCTCTGGCGCTGGTGGCCGGTGCGGCGGGAGGGATCGCTCAGATTCACGTCAACAACAACATGGTGGACTGGTTCAAGGCGAGCAGCGAGATCCGCGTGGCCGACCGGGTCATGAACGAG
>MHEO01000047.1:34507-41996 GCA_001803875.1 Nitrospirae bacterium RIFCSPHIGHO2_01_FULL_66_17
CCGATGCCCTCAGGTATCTCGAGGGCCTCCAGAGGGACCTGGAGAAGCTGACGGTGGTGGGCAAGACCTTCTCCGTGGCCGACTACGTGAAGCGGATCAACCGGGTGCTGCACCAAGACGATCCCGTCTACGACCGGATCCCCGACTCCGCCACCGAGATCGCCCAGTATCTGTTTCTCTTCAGTATGGCTGCCAAACCATCTGACCTCGACAACGTGGTCGATTATCCCTTTGAGAAGACCAACCTCTGGGTGAACTTGAAGACCTGGGATGCCCAGGCGATGCGGGATGTGATCGCGCGCACGAGGGCCTACGCCGGCGAGCACCCCTTCCCGGGTGCGGAGTTTCGGCCGGCGGGGATCGCGTACTTCAATTTGGTGTGGAACGATGCGGTGCTTTCCGATATGCTTCGAGGGTTTATCCTGGCCCTTGTGTTGGTGTTTGTGATCCTCGTGTTCAACTTCCGGTCGTGGAAATGGGCGCTCGTCGCCTCGACCCCTCTCGTGTTCACCATCCTGATGATTTACGGGGCGATCGGCTACCTGGGCAAGGATTTCGACATGCCGATCTCGGTCATGTCGACGCTGTCACTGGGCATGGCCGTGGATTTCGCGATTCACTTCGTGAGTCGGTTCCGGGAGCGCTATGCGAAGGAACCCGATCTGGAGAAGGCCCTCCTCTGGACGGCGGCGCGGCCGGGGAAAGGGATCATGCGCAACGCGGCGCTCTTTGCCGTTGCCTTCTCGGTCATGGCCTTTGCCCCGTTGACACCGTACATCACCGTGGGCGTGTTCATCGTGAGCATGATGCTGCTGTCCGCCGTCGCGACCCTCGTCGGGCTCCCTGCCCTGATCACGCTCGTGCACGCGCAGGTGTTGGTTCCATCTAAGAAGGAGGTTGCCCGATGAAGACATGGGGTGGTCGGTGCGGACCAGCGCTGGTTGTCCTCTTGGCGATGGCGATGCAGTCGGCTCCGGCCGTGGCGGCCGACGCCACCGAGACGGTTCGGAAGTCCCAATCCGCGTTCTTTGAAGCGGGCAGGGATTTCCAGGCGCGCGTCAAGATGACGCTCATCACCCGTGAAGGCCAACAACGCCTGCGCGATCTCACGATGCTTCGGAAAAACGGTGAGGCCGGCGCGCAGAAATACTTCATGTATTTTCACAGTCCGGCTGACGTCGCGGGGATGACCTTCATGGTGTACAAGTTTCCCAATCGGGACGACGACCGCTGGCTCTTCATCCCGGCGATCAACCTGGTGAACCGAATCGCCGCCCGAGACAGTCGCTCCAGCTTCGTGGGATCCGACTTCACGTACGAGGACATCTCCGGCCGGGATCTATCCGCCGACGCGCATACGCTGGTGACGGAGGATCAGATCGGCGGCCGCAAGGTCTATGTCGTGGAAAGTACGCCGCGGAGTCCTGCCGAATACGCCCGGAAGCTGGCCTGGATCGACCAGACCACGTTCCTGCCGCTCAAAGAAGAGTATTACGACGTCCAGGATGCGCTCTACAAGGTCTTCACCGCGGATGAGATCAAGGAGGTCCAGGGCTTCCCGACCGCGGTGAAACGGACCATGGTGAATGTGAAGACCGGTCACAAGACCGAGGTGGTCTTCGAGCGCGTCCAGTACGAGGTCGGGCTCGGCGACGATCTCTTCTCCGAACGATACCTCCGACGGCCGCCGGAGCGATGGATCAAATGATTGCGGCAAAGACCCCGGTTTCCCATGTTGTCATCATGATCCTGGCGTGGGGTGTTCCTGTTGCCGCGGAGGAGGTCTCCCTCCACGGCTTTGTGCAGGGTAACTACGCCGCACGCATCACCGGGCAGGAACTGTCGGGTCCGGAGGGCGGGGATGTGTTCCTGGGGGAGGAACGGCTTCAGATCAAACTCGCAACCTCGTCGCAAGGGTCAGCGTTCTTTCTGAAAACCGACGCCTTCCGAGACGCCGTCGCCCGCATCACGGATCTGGATGTGCGAGAGGCGCACATCGACGTGCGCGCCGGAGCGCTCGATCTTCGTCTCGGGCGTCAGATCATCACGTGGGGTGTGGGAGATCTGCTGTTCCTCAACGACGTCTTCCCCAAGGACTACGCGGCCTTCTTTTCCGGCCGGCCCCTCGAATATTTGAAGATCGGCTCAGATGCAGCCAAGGTCGATGTGTTCACCGATGTGGTGTCGGTCGAACTGGTTGTGATCCCGTTCTTCCAGGCCGACCAGCTTCCTTCCAGCCGGCGGTTCTTCGCGTTTGATCCGTTTCCGGGCGTGCCGCGCGTGACCGAAGAACCACGGGCGGAGCTTGGAAACGCCGAGACGGCATTACGGCTGTCTCGCAATCTCCTGGGTTTTGATGCCGCGGTCTATGCCTCCAGAGGTTTCTTCACCACGCCGGGGATGAGACCCGACAATCCGGCCTCGCCCACGCAAGTCACGCTCTTCTTCCCCCGGCTGGCCACCTACGGCGCCAGTGCTCAGGGAAACGCGCTTGGCGGGGTGATGGCTCTCGAAGCGGCGTACTACGATTCCGTAGACGACCGAACCGGGCGTGATCCGGCGATTCCCAATTCCACGGTCAGGTATCTGGTCGGCTATCAGCGGCAGCCCTGGAGCGATCTGACAACGGGCATCCAATATTATGGAGAATACGTCTTCGATTATGGTCCGTACCGCGACGCGCTTTCCCCTGGTTTTCCGGCTCAGGATCGACTACGCCAACTTCTGACCGTCCGCCTGACCCAGCTTCTCCGCTACCAAACCCTCCGGCTTTCCTTCTTTGCCTTCTACAGCCCGACGGATGAGGACTACGATCTCATCCCGGAGGTCCGATACAGCGTGACCGATGCGCTCTGGGGCGCGATCGGGGCGAATCTCTTCGGGGGGAAAACCGAGACCACCGCCTTCGGGCAACTCAACCGAAACGATAACGTGTATGTCGTTGCACGGTATGAATTTTGAGGACGCCATCAGGAGGAACGCCAATGGACACGGTGACCATGATTCTGCAAGACCCACCCTACGGGACCGAGAAAGTCTGGAATGCGCTGCGGGTGGCCCAGGCTCTGACCGCGGTTGAGAGCCGCGTGAACCTCTTTCTGCTCGGAGACGCCGTGGGGATGGCCAAGAAGGGCCAGGACGTACCCAAGGGGTATTACAACCTGGGCGAGATGCTTCAGCACCTCATCGCCAAGGGCGCCGAGGTGAGGGCCTGCGGGACCTGCTGCAAGGCTCGGGGCCTCACGACCGAGGATTTGGGGCATGGCATGACGATCGGGGTGATGGCGGATCTCGCCCGCTGGATCAAGGACAGCGATCAGGTGCTCACCTTCTAAAGGGAGATCATGATGGATCGCGGGATCATGGGCTGGGATATGGGCATCTGGATGGTCTTCAACCTCGCCTTCTGGATTCTGATCATTGCTGGGATCGTTTTGCTGGTGGTGTGGGTGGGGCAGAAGGCCCTCGGAACGGGGAGCCGGACGGAGGAATCGGCCCTTGAGATCTTGAAGAAACGGTATGCCCGCGGCGAGCTTTCGAAGGCGGAGTACGAGGAGAAAAAGCGAGATCTGGTGTAGACGGGCATAGGGGGCCTTGCCGTATGGAGAAACATCGCGTACTCGTCATGGCGCTCATGTTCATTGCGGTCGGGACGGCGGGTGTCTCGATCACGACGTGGTTGGGTGGGGCTCAGACCGTGGAGACCAGACTGTTCCCCGACGCCGCGCTGATGCCGATGATGGGATGGGGGATGCACGGACCGGGTATGAGGGCCATGATGCAGGAGATGATGAGCGGCCGCCTTCCGCCGAGCATCACGCCCGAGAACCTGCCTGATTCAGAGAGTCCGGGAGCCAAACTGTTGGCCCGTTATTGCACCCAGTGCCACAACCTTCCTGCTCCGGCCATGCACACGGCCGAGGAGTGGCCGGCCGTTGAGTCCAGGATGTTCAATCGCATGGCGATGATGTCGGGCAGGGGAGGCATGGGTGGGATGATGCGACGGCGGATGATGTCCATCCAAGGTCCGACGGGCGGGGAACAGGAGACCATCCTTGACTATCTGCAGGGGCACGCGCTCCGGCCCGCCAACGTCGAAGCACTGGGGCCGTCAGATGCTCCGGGTTTGGCGCTCTTTCGTCAAACCTGCTCCCAGTGCCACGCTCTGCCCGATCCGACTCTTCACACGGCGGATGAATGGCCGGTCGTGGTCGATCGGATGCGGAAGAACATGCGGGCGATGGGCCGGCGGGTGATCACGGATCCAGAGCGAGATGAGATCGTCGGGTTCTTGGCGACGGAGGCCGGCTCGTGAGATATGCAGACGCAGACAGGTTCCTGAAGTTCTGATCAGGAGGAGGCAACCATGGCGGGGAAAACGATTCTCATCCTGGGCGGCGGGATCGGGGGACAAGTCGCCGCCAATCTCTTGAGGAAAGAAATCTCCCGCGATCACCGGGTCGTCCTGATCGATCGAAAGCCCGACGCTGTCTTCGCTCCCTCCCTTCTCTGGCTGATCGTGGGGAAGCGGGAGCTTCATCAGATCCGTCGGCCCATTGCCTCCCTGTCACGGAAGGGGATCGAGGTGATCCAGGCCGAGGCCACCCGGATCGACCCGGCGGCGCGGACGGTGGCGGCCGGAGATCAAATTCTCTCGTATGACTCCCTGATCATCAGCTTGGGGGCCGATCTCGCCCCGGAAACCGTCCCGGGATTGGTGGAAGAGGCCCATTCCTTCTACGAGCCGTCGGGGGCGTTGCGGCTCTGGGAGGCGGTGCGCGGCTTCCCTGGAGGGCGCGTGGTGATCCTGATCGCCGCGACTCCCTTCAAGTGCCCCGCGGCGCCGTATGAGGCGGCGATGCTCCTGGACGACTATTTCAAGAGGCGGGGTCTTCAAACAAAAGTGGATCTCTCCCTGTACACGCCGGAGCCGCTCCCGATGCCGGTGGCCGGGCCTGCGGTCGGCACTGCCGTCAAACAGATGGTCGAAGGGCGGGGGATCGGGTTTCACCCGATGATGAAGATCGCGTCGGTCGAGGCGAAGGGGAAGGAACTCCTCTTTGAAAACGGCCAGCGGGTCGGGTACGACCTTCTCATCGCGATCCCGCCGCATCGGGCCCCTCGGGTGGCACGAGATTCGGGCCTCACGGCGGAGTCGGGCTGGATCCCCGTCGATCCCAAGAGCTTAAAGACGCGACACGAAGGGGTCTATGCCATCGGTGACATCACCTCGATCATGCTCCCCGTCGGGAAACCGCTCCCCAAGGCCGGGGTCTTTGCCCATTACGAGGCCGAGACGGTGGCCAAGAACATCGCCGCGGAGTTGGAGGGGAGTCAGCCTACTCATCTCTTTAACGGCCGCGGCTACTGCTTCCTGGAGCTTGGGGCGGGCCGCGCCGGCTTTGCCAGCGGGGACTTCTACGCCACGCCGGAGCCGAAGGTGACAATGCGAAGCCCCGGCTACCACTGGCACTGGGGGAAGGTCCTCTTTGAGCGCTGGTGGCTGAGGCATTGGCTCTAAAAATGGGACGCTACCACGACCTGATCGATCGCCTTGCTCACATCCCTGGGTTCGGACGCGAGTGTCTGGGCCATGTCGGGTCGCCTTCGTCAGATTATCCGTTCTATCGTGTCCACTCCCAAGGAATTTCCAGGGGTGAGGCCCTGCGGAGGATCTGTCTGGCGGCGGGGGTTCACGGTGATGAGCCTGCTGGAGTGGAGGCCGTCGTTCGATTTCTTGAGAAGAAGCCCAACCTTGACGGCAGCATCTTCCTGTCCGCGTTTCCCTGTCTCAATCCGATGGGGTACGATCGTGGAACACGGGAAAATGGGGAAGGGATAGACCTCAACCGAGAATTCCATCAGCGCCATCCACCCCAGGAGGTGTTATGGGCGCGTCAAGCCGCGTCCAAAGACCGATACGACCTGTTCATCTGCTGCCACGACGATGTCGACGCCAACGGCTTTTATCTCTACGAGGCAAAGCGGGAGCGCGGGCCTGGGCTTGGTCCATCCATCGTCTCCGCGATTCGTGAGGTCGCTCCCATTGACCGACGGCCAACGATCGACGGTCGGACCAACCACGGAGGGGTCATTCGCCCGACCAACTGGCACCGTCGGACAACCGGCTGGTCCATGGCCCTCTACCTCTACAAACTGGGGACCCCCCATTGTCTGATTCTCGAAACACCGACATCACTTCCGTTCGAAGAGCAAGTCAGGATCCACCTGAAGGCCCTGGATCATGTCTTCGCATCCTTTCTCGAAGGGCGGTTCGGTTCAGGCAGCGCAGGCAGGGGAAAAGGGCCTCATCACTGATGAGAAAGGAGGACAACATGGAACAAGCGAAGCGGTGGATGATCATTTCGGTGCTGGTTCTGCTCTCTTTCCCACTGGCGGCCTCGGCCCAGATGGGGAAGGACGGCATGGGGAAGTCCGGGATGATGGGCGACGGCATGATGGGTGGGGGCATGATGAGTCGGGGTGGCAGCGGTGGGATGGGCATGGGCATGATGGGCATGCACGGTCCTGGGATGGAGATGGGCGGGATGGGCGAGATGATGAAGATGATGCGGGCGACCTCCCAACTCAACCTCACCGTCGATCAAAAGAAGAAACTGCAGATCTCGACCCTCCAGCACCAGAAAGAAGCGATCCCACTGCTGGGGCAGATCCGGATGGCGGGCGTGGAGATCCAGGAACTGCTTCTCGCCGATCCCGCGAATTTGGACAAGGTCAAGTCCAAGGTGAAGGAGAAGTACGACGCTGCCGCGAAGCTCGAGATAAGCCACCTCGCGCTGATACAAGAGGTCAAGAAGATGCTCACCACCGAGCAGCGGCAGCAGATGGATTCCATGATGATGCAGATGGGGCCCATGATGGAGTCGATGATGGGGTCCTCGTCTGGCCAGGCTGACGGGGACCGAGCACCGCAGGTGGCGCCCAACGGCCCGGCGGACGGCGCGTCGGAGTCCAAGGACCCGCATGGCCATTGAAAGTGCATTGCGAGCAAGATGGAAACAGTGCTCCGTTACCTCCTGACACTTCGAAGATTCCATGCAGCTTGCGGCAGGGAGCTTCAAACCTGAGCCGATCCGAGGTGTGAAGGGAGTATGACGATGGCAACCGATCCTGTCTGCGGCATGACGGTCGACGAGGCTTCGGCTGCCGGCACATCCGTGTTCGACGGGCGGACCTTTTATTTCTGTTCGGCTCACTGCCTTCGCGCATTTGAAGCCAACCCGAAACCCTTTGTCGCGTCGGGCGCACCGCCAGTCACAGCAAAGGTCGCGGCGGGCCATGCGATGCCGGCAGTTCCCTCGGCGACCAAGGCGACCAAAGCCGCCAAGGACATGGCCAAGGACCCCATTTGCGGGATGGTGGTGGACAAGGGCACCGCGCTCAGGTCGGAGCGAGCGGGGCGCGCGTATTACTTCTGCAGCGTCGGGTGTCAGCGGACGTTCGAGTCTCCCGAGGCCGAGCTCAAATC
>MHEO01000048.1:0-3386 GCA_001803875.1 Nitrospirae bacterium RIFCSPHIGHO2_01_FULL_66_17
ATGCGGCGAGGGCATCACGCTGGAGCGGCTGGTGCGGGAGCCGGGTGCGCGCCGGGTGATCGGTCTCGATCGCTCGAACGAAAATTGGCGCATCTGCGCGCGCCACGGCCTGCCGATCATCGGCGGGAGCGTGTTCAGCCTTGGCATTCGCAGCGGCAGCCTCGACGCCTGTCTGTTTCTGGAGGTGATCGAGCATCTCGACGAGCCCGAGGCGGCGCTTCGCGAGCTGGCGCGCGTGCTGAAGATCGGCGGGCGGCTTCTGGTGCTCTTTCCCAACGATCTGGTGTTCGCGCTGGCGCGCATGGCCACGGGCAAGTGGCGGGAGGCGCTGTACGATCCGGGGCACGTCAAGCAGTGGACGCCCCGGGAGATGCGCCGCGTCCTGCGGGCGGCCGGTCTGGCCGTCGTGGCGGAGGAAAGCCTGCCGTTCGTGTTCTGGCCGTTCAGCCTGCACCATCTGGTGGTGGCGGAACGACGGTCCTGATTCCGCGCGGCGTTACTGGTACACGCCCATCTTCCTGAATTTCTCGTAGCGGGTGGCCAGAAGGTCCTCTGAAGGCAATTCCAAGAGCTGCGCCAGATGTTGGCCGATCGACTTCTTCAGCGCGGCGGCCATCGCGGCGTGATTGCGGTGGGCGCAGCCCAGGGGTTCCGGCACGATCTCGTCGATCACGCCCAGCGCCAGGAGATCCTTGGCGGTCATTTTCAACGCGTCGGCGGCGTCGACGGCTTTGTCCGCGCTCTTCCATAAGATTGCCGCGCATCCCTCCGGGCTGATCACCGAATAGACCGAGTGCTCCAGCATCAGGATGCGGTCCGCCACGCCCAGGGCGAGCGCGCCCCCGCTGCCCCCTTCTCCGATCACCACCGCGACGATGGGCACGGCCAGCCGCGCCATGAGGCGGAGGCTGGCCGCGATGGCTTCCGATTGACCGCGCTCTTCCGCGCCGAGGCCGGGGTACGCACCGGGCGTGTCGATGAAGGTGATGACCGGCCGGCCGAAGCGTTCCGCGAGGAGCATGAGGCGCTGGGCCTTCCGGTAGCCTTCGGGGTGGGGCATCCCGAAATTACGTTTGACCCGCTCCTTGACGTTGCGCCCTTTCTGGTGGCCGATGACGACGACCGGCGCCCCGTCGAGCCGTCCGATTCCGCCCACGATCGCGGCGTCGTCGGCGAACGCGCGGTCGCCGTGCAATTCCAGAAAGTCGGGCACCAGATAGCCGAGATAGTCCAGCGTGCTCGGCCGGTTGGGATGCCGCGCGATCTGCAGCGTCTGGATCGGAGTCAGATGGGTGTAGATCTCCCGCTGAAGCTGGTGGGCCCGTTTCTGGAGTTTCTGAATCTCATCCTGGGCCTTGGGTTGTTCCTTGGACAGTCCCTTGATCCGCTCGATTTTTTCCTCGAGCTCCATCAGGGGTTTCTCGAATTCGAGGTAGTCGGTCATCGCCGCCCCGCGTGGGCCTCGCGCTTGACCGCAGCCGAGCCTTTCCCGAACCCGGCCTCGATTTCATCGATCAGCGCCTGCGAGGGATTGACCCGCAACGCGTCGTCGACCACGATCATCGATTCGGCCCGGTGTTCGGGCAGGATGACGCGCAGCCGCACGGGGCACGACCCCTTGTGCCGTTCGAGGGTGGCCTTGAGCTGCCGGAGCGCCTCCGTTGGCGCGCCCGCGAGGCAACGATCCAGCGTCACGCTAGAGTTAAACGGCGCGAATAAGCCGGCGTCGAGCACGATCTCGAGGTGGCCCGCCGTGCGCTCGCGCGCCTTGTCCAGCGGCACGATCCTGGTGGCCTTGAGTTTGGTCCCCTTGTCGCCCTTGTCCACGGTGCCCTCGACCAGTACTGGCTGATCCGACGCCAGGATGGCGGTCGATGCCGCGTACAGATCCGGAAAGACGATCGCCTCCACGCTCCCGGTCAGATCCTCGATGCGCGCGTAGGCCATCCGATCGCCCTTTTTGGTCGTCGTGACTTTTTTCGAGGCGATGATGCCCCAGATCCGTATCTCCTCGCCGTCTCCTCGCTCGCTCAGCCGGTCCGACGGTGTGACGCCCAGCCGCTCGCGATCGGGGGCGTAGGGGGCGAGCGGGTGGCTGGTGATGTAAAACCCGAGCGCCTCCTTCTCGCCGCGCGCGAGCGAGGCGTCATCCCATTCAGGAATGTCCGGCAGCCGATCCTCGGCGGCCTCGGTGTCCCCCCCGGCCGGTGACGCGAACAGGGTGGCCTGTCCCAGCCGGCGTGCCTCCTGTGAGGCCGATCCGGTTTCCATGGCGAGGTCCAGGGCCTCCATCAGTTGGGACCGGTGCGCGCCGGTCGAGGCGAACGCGCCGCACTTGATCAGGCCCTCGATGACCCGGCGGTTGACCTTGCGCAGGTCTACCTCGCGGCAAAAGTGCCCGAGCGAGCGGAATCGGCCCTGAACCCGCCTGGCGTCTAGCGTGACGCTAGATCGTTGCCTGGCGTCTAGCGTGACGCTAGATCGTTGCCTGGCGTCGAGCACCGACTCGATCGCGCCCGCGCCGACGTTCTTAATCGCGACGAGCCCGAACCGGATCGCCGCGCCAGCGCCTCCGGTCCCGTTCACGATCGTGAAGCCCTCGTTGCTCTCGTTGACGTCGGGCGGGAGGATCGCGATGCCCATTGTCCGGCATTCCGCCAGGTACTGGACGATCTTGTCCTCATTGCCCATTTCGCTGGTCAACAGGGAGGCCATGAACTCCAGCGGGTAGTGGGCCTTGAGGTAGGCGGTCTGGTACGTGAGGAGTGCGTAGGCCGCCGCGTGCGATTTGTTGAAGCCGTACCCCGCGAATTTCTGGATGAGGTCGAACAGCTTCTCGGCGGTTTTGCGCGTGATGTTTCGTGCGCGGGCGCCCTCCACGAATTGATCCCGCAGCCGCGCCATCTCCTCCGGCTTCTTCTTGCCCATGGCGCGGCGCAGGATGTCCGCCTGGCCGAGCGAGAAGCCGGCCACGCGGTGGGCGATCGCCATCACCTGTTCCTGGTAGACGATCACGCCGTACGTTTCCTTGAGGATCTCCTCGAGCTCGGGGACGTCGTACGACGTGGACGTTTTGCCGTGTTTGCCCTTCACGAAGTCCGGGATGAGGTCCATCGGCCCGGGGCGATACAGGGCGATGATCGCGATGATGTCCTCGAAGCGGTCGGGACGCAGGCTCGCGACCAGCTCGCGCATCCCGCCGCTCTCCAACTGGAAGAGCGCGGTGGTCTGGCCCGTGCACAGCAGCGCGAACGTCTTCGGATCGTCCAGCGGAATCTCGGCCGCGGAGAACGGCTCTAGCGTGACGCTAGATCGTTGCTTGGCGTCTAGCGTGACGCTAGATAGTTGCCTGGCGTCTAGCGTGATGCTAGATAGTCGCCTCGCAT
>MHEO01000048.1:3401-5847 GCA_001803875.1 Nitrospirae bacterium RIFCSPHIGHO2_01_FULL_66_17
CCTGGTCGATGACCGTCAGCGTCCTCAAGCCCAGAAAGTCGAATTTCACGAGGCCGATCTTCTCGATCTCGCTCATGGCGAACTGCGTCACCGTTTCGCCGTTGACCCCGCGGTACAAGGGGACGTGCTCGGTGAGCGGTTCCTTGGAGATCACGACGCCGGCGGCATGAGTCGAGGCGTGGCGCGCGAGGCCTTCGAGGGATTTCGCCAGCGTGACCAACTCCGCGATGCGGGGGTCGGTCTCGGTCAGCTCCTTCAGGCGCGGTTCCTGGGCGAGGGCCTCGTCCAGCGTGATGTTGAGCGTGGTCGGGACGAGCTTGGCGACCTTGTCGACCTCGGCGTAGGGGATGTCGAGCACGCGGCCCACGTCGCGGATCGCGGCCTTGGCGGCCATCGTGCCGAACGTGATGATCTGGGCGACGTGGTCGGCGCCGTATTTCTGCGTCACGTAGTTGATCACCTCGCCCCGCCGATCCATGCAGAAGTCCATGTCGATGTCGGGGAGGCTGATGCGCTCGGGATTGAGAAACCGCTCGAAGATCAGGCCGTAGCGGACGGGGTCGATGTCGGTGATCTTGAGGGCGTACGCCACGAGGCTGCCCGCCGCGGAGCCGCGCCCCGGGCCCACGGGGATCCCGTGCGTGCGGGCGTAGTTGATGATGTCCCACACGATGAGGAAGTATCCCGCGTACCCCATCGCGTTGATCATGGTCAGCTCGTCGCGCAGGCGCTGCTCGTACTGGGCGACCGTTTCGCGTGACGCGAGATCGTTGCCTGGCGTCTGGCGTGACGCTAGATAGTTGCTTGGCGTCGGCGGGGCCGCACTCATCCTGGCGAGCCGCCCCTTCAAGCCCGCGACCGCGAGCTGCTGGAGGTGGGCTTCCCGGGTCGTGCCGTCCGGGACTGCGTAGTGGGGCAGGTGAAACGTGCCGAAGTCCAGCGCGAGGTTGCAGCGCTCGGCGATCGTCACCGTCTGACGCACCGCCTGCGGCAATTCGCCGAACAACCGCGCCATATCCTCAGAGGATTTGACGTAGAGTTCCTCGGTGGAGAACCGCATGCGTTTGGGGTCATTGATCGTCTTGCCGGTTTGCAGGCACAGCAGCACGTCGTGGGCTTTGGCGTCGTGACGCTCCAGGTAGTGACAGTCGTTCGTCGCCACCAGGGGGATGTCGAGCCGGCGACTCATCTCCACCAGGTCGCGGTTGACCCGCGTCTGCTGTTCGAGCCCGTTCTCCTGGATCTCGATGAAGAAGTTGTCCTTGCCGAAGATGTCCTGGTACGCGCCCGCCGCCTGCGTGGCCTCGTCGCGCAGGCCCTGATTCAGCAGGAACGGGATCTCGCCGCGGAGGCACCCGCTCGTGGCCAGCAGCCCCTTGCCGTATGCCGCGAGCAGTTCCTTGTCCACGCGGGGCTTGTAGTAGAACCCCTCGATATAGGCGAGGCTGACGAGCTTCATCAGGTTCCGATACCCCGCTTCGTCCTGGGCGAGGACGATGAGATGGTAGTAGGGCGTGCGTTGGCCTTTTGCGGATGCCTCGAACGAGTCGTCCTGATCGCCGCCGTCCCTCGCGAGGCGGCTCTGCGGCGCCACGTACAGTTCGCAGCCGATGATCGGCTTGATCCCGGCTTCCTTGGCTTTGAGGTAGAACTCGATCGCGCCGAACAAGTTGCCGTGGTCGGTCATCGCGATCGCCGGCATCTCGAACGCGCGGGCCTGGCGGACGAGGCGGTCGATCTGATTCGCCCCGTCGAGGAGGCTGTACTGGGTGTGGACGTGAAGGTGGACGAACTCGGGGCGAGGCACGCGGTCCTCTGTCAGTGATACGGGGTTAAACGGCACCAATAAACGGCCGCCGTATTCTAACGGTTCCCCACCCCAAGGTCAATGCGGGCGGTCCACCTTCGGTTCCGGGGACGGCGGCGGTCGGCGTTGAACGGCACCAATAGGCGGCGGTCGGGGTTTCGTTCCCCGGCGTGGTCGGAAAAGTGAAACAAAGTGCCGACAAATCCCGTTGGGATGCGGTTGAGATCCGTCGAGAGCACGCTTGCCGCCCGGCGAAGATCGGGAGGACGCACGAAAGCGGTCCGCTCGACAAATCGAGTCGGGGTACCGATTTCACTCGAATGGTATGCGAGTTGCAAATTCACCTCTTCATTCGCCGGATTGCCCGTTGGGGATCCGGCGGTCCCATCTTCATCGCATTCGTATTCCCCGGGTGGTCCCCCGAGAAGGGGAGGGGTGGAGGGCCCCTCGCCCCATCGGGGACCACCCCGGGGAGAGGGTTGTCGGCGGCGCTCCGCTGTGATAAGGTCCCGCCCATGCCGCCGTTTGAGACCAACCGTCGGGTCGCGACGGCGTTTCTCCGCATGGCCCAGCTCCTCGATCGTCGCGGGGACAATCCCTATCGCACGCGGGCGTATCGCCGCGGGGCCGATGCGGTGT
>MHEO01000048.1:5861-6597 GCA_001803875.1 Nitrospirae bacterium RIFCSPHIGHO2_01_FULL_66_17
CCGATCGAGCGCCTCGCGGCCGAGGGCCGGCTCGAATCGCTCGCCGGGATCGGGGCCGACCTGGCGTCGAAGATCGTCGAGGTGCTGGAGACCGGGACGTTCGTCGCGTACGAGCAGACGGTGCGCCAGGCCGATCCGGAGGTCCAGGCCCTCATCCAAGACGGCTTCTCTCCCGACCTCGCGCTCCTCATCGACTCGTATCGGCGCCGCAACGCGATCGACGAACTCGACGCGTTGGCGGCGTCCCACCTGCTCCGCAGCCTGCCCGGCGTCACCAAGGCGGCCGAGGGGCAGATTCTCGATTGGGTGGCGCGCCACCGGCCGTCCCCCGCCGACCCGAATCCCTCGTAAGGGCGTATTGCAATACGCCCCTACCGCTGCCCCACGGGCTTGCCCGCCTCCCGGCGATGTGGTACCGTGGGGCCTCCCGGATCGTTTTGGCGCGTCGGCGCCGCGGTGCGTCGGGCGTGTGGACGGAGAACCGAACGTGGCGTGGCTGCAGAAAGACAAGAAGGCGGTCGAGGAGGACCTGGAGAAGCGGCCCAAGTCGGCCGAAGGGTTGTGGGTCAAGTGCAACCACTGCCGAGAAATCATCTACCGGAAGGAACTCGAGCGGAACCTGCGGGTCTGCCCGAAGTGCGATTATCATTTCCCCATCACGGTCGAGGAGCGGATCGGGCTGGTGCTCGACGAGGGCAGCTTTCAGGAGTGGGACGCCGAGCTGTCGCCGACCGAC
>MHEO01000049.1:0-712 GCA_001803875.1 Nitrospirae bacterium RIFCSPHIGHO2_01_FULL_66_17
ACCCGGCGTTTGCCTCTGAATTTGCCCGGATCGACTTTGACGCCGATCCGATGCCGGTCCTGTGTCTGTTCCCTCTGCCGGAACCGACCACGCTCGAGCACTCGGCCCTGGGTCTCTGCGGTCTGGACGGCCGTCCCGCGACGGTGTCCTGGCCGTCGCTTGCGACCCTTCCGCGGGTCACGCTCCGCGTGCCCCTGGTCTGTCAGATTTTCAATTGGTGCGAGGTGGTGACGTGGGAGGGGATTCGATTGGTGGATGTCCTCGACGCGCACGGGATCGACACGACGCCCGACGGGTACTACGCGATCTATTCCCGGGATGGCCACTTCTTCGAGGGCCTGTCCCGCGACGAGGCCCGCGACCCCCGGGTGCTCCTGGCGTACGGCTTGAACGGCCGGCCCTTGCCCGACGTCCACGGCGGGCCGCTCCGCCTGGTGGTGCCGTTTCTCCAAGGCTACAAGAGCGTGAAGTGGGTCCGGTCGATCCGCGCGTTTCGCACCGATCCCATCGGCATTAAGCGGCTGCGAGGTCAGAGCCGATCGGGGAGATTGAGTCGGGAGTGGAAAAACCGGACGGGAATCATTCAGCCAGAGGGTCTGGCGGGGGATCCGGAATGAGGCGGTGTCCTACCGGCAGAGGCGGGGCGACCCACCGGGCCGCCCCTACGGATGGGGATGATGTCCGATGTAGGGGCGGGGCGGCGCCTCGCCCG
>MHEO01000049.1:743-9936 GCA_001803875.1 Nitrospirae bacterium RIFCSPHIGHO2_01_FULL_66_17
TCTCGTTGTCGTCGGCAACGGCATGGCCGGAGTGGCTGCGGTTGCGGAGATCGTCGCCAAGCCGTCGCCGCCGCGCATCACCGTGTTCGGCGACGAGCCGTACGTCAATTACAACCGCATTCTGTTGTCGGATGTGCTGGCGGCCGCGAAATCAGTCCAGGACACGATCCTCAACCCCCGCGAGTGGTACGAGCGCCACGGCATCGACCTCCATACGGGGTGCCGGATCACGGCCCTCGACCTGTCGCGCCGCGAGGTGGTGACCGACGCCGGGGATCGCTACGGCTACGACCGCCTGCTGCTGGCGACGGGGAGCACACCCTTTCTTCCGCCGATGACCGGCCTGGACAAGCGCGGGGTCTTCACGTTCCGCAACATCGACGATACCGAGGGCATGATCCGCTGGTCCGCCGCTCACACGCGCGCGGTCGTCGTCGGCGGAGGGCTGCTGGGGTTGGAGGCGGCGCGCGGGCTGACCAACCGGGGGATGGTCGTGACCGTCGTCCACCTGATGGGCCACCTGATGGAACAGCAACTCGACGCGGGGGCGGGTGCCTTGCTGCGGCGACGGAT
This sequence comes from Nitrospirae bacterium RIFCSPHIGHO2_01_FULL_66_17, assembly GCA_001803875.1. Classification (GTDB taxonomy): domain Bacteria; phylum Nitrospirota; class Nitrospiria; order 2-01-FULL-66-17; family 2-01-FULL-66-17; genus 2-01-FULL-66-17. The sequence continues at coordinate 1,317 of MHEO01000049.1, forward strand.
CGAACGGATGGGGATCGGCGTGCGGCTCGGTTCCACGGTGGAAGAGATTCTCGGCGGCGAGACGGTGGAGGCCGTGCGCCTCTCCAGCGGCGAGATATTGGAGGCCGAGCTCGTCCTGGTGACCGCCGGGATCCGTCCCAACGTGCAACTGGCCCGCGACGCCGGCGTGGCGGTCAACCGCGGCATCGTCGTGGACGATCGGATGGCGACGTCTGTCGACGGGGTGTATGCCGTAGGTGAGTGCGTGGAACACCGCGGCACAACGTACGGACTCGTCGCGCCGTTGATGGAGCAGGCCAAGGTGGTGGCCGAGGTGATCGCCGGCGAAGGCCGGCTGCGGTACGAGGGCTCGGTCACGCAGGCGACGCTGAAAGTGGCGGGGGTCGAGCTGACGTCGATGGGACGGGTGACCGCGCAGTCCGAGGCCGACGAGGAACTGATCTCCAGCGACAGCGGCGCCGGGACGTATAGGAAGATCGTGATCCGCGAGAACCGCGTGGTGGGCGCGATCTTGCTGGGAGACGCCTCGGCCGGTCGGACGATCCGGGAATTCTGGACGACGGGACGCGATGTCTCCGATGTCAGGTCGACGCTCCTCGGGGGCCCGGCGGGCGAGACTGCGCCGGTGGGCGCCATGGACCTGCCCGATACCGCGCTCGTCTGCAACTGCAACAGCGTCACCAAGGGCGAGATCGTTGCGGCGATCCGCGAGAAGGGCTGCGCGTCGCGCCAGGACATCGCCGAGTGCACGCGCGCGACCACCGGCTGCGGCACCTGCGCCGGTCTGGTCGATGAGATCCTGGTCGCGCTCGTTCCTGCGCCCGCGAACGGGGCGCCCGCGGCGGCGAAGGCGATCAATAGGATCGAGAAACTGAAAAAAGAAAAGCCCGGTTTGGACGCGCTGCCCGATCTCTACCGCTACGCCAGGGAGGGATGGGAGGCGATCACCGAGGACGATGTCCAGCGGCTTAAGTGGTACGGCGTGTTCTTGCGGACGCCGACCCCGGGCCACTTCATGGTCCGCGTCCGCGTGACCAACGGCATCGCCACCGCGGCGCAGTTCCGGGTGTTCGCGGAGATTTCGCGCGAGTTCGGTCGCGGGTTTGCGGAGCTGACGACGCGGCAGCAGGTGCAACTGCGCTGGATGACAATCGACCGGATCCCGGAGATCTTCGAGCGGTTACAGGCCGTCGGCCTCAACACGATGCAAACCGGCATGGACAATATCCGCAACGTGATGGGCTGTGCGGTCACCGGTCTCGCGCCCACCGAGACGCTCGACACCGCGCCCATCACGCGCGCCCTGACCGATCGCTTCGTCGGCAACCGCGAGTTCGCCGATCTGCCGCGCAAGTTCAACATCGTCATCACGGGCTGCCGCGAGCACTGCACCCACTCCGAATCGCAGGACCTCGCCATGACGCCGGCGTCGAAGACCGTCGACGGAGACGTCGTCCACGGCTTCAACGTGGCGGTCGGCGGCAAGCAGGGCTCCGGCGGGTTTCGCGGGGCGACCGCCCTGGACCTCTTTGTCCGTCCGGAGGAAGCGGTCGAGGTCGCGAGCGCGATCATCCTGATCTTCCGCGACCACGGACCGCGCGAATCGCGCAATCGCGCCCGCTCGGCGTTTCTCATCGACGAGTGGGGGGCGAAGCGTGTTCGTGCTGAAATCGAGCGCCGGGTCGGCCGACCGCTCGAACGCGCGGGGACCGACGAGCGGAACCCGCGGAAGAAAAACATCCACATCGGCGTGTTTCGCCAACGACAGCCCGGTCTCAATTACGTCGGTCTGGCCGTGCCGGTCGGGCGTTTGGAAACCTCACAGTTGGTCGACCTGGCCCGTCTGGCCGACGAGTACGGGAGCGGAGAAATCCGGATCACGCCCGAGCAGAACGTCGTCCTCGTCAACGTGCCCGACCGCAGGTTGGGCACGCTCCTGGAGGACGAACCGTTGCTGAAAGCCGTGCCCTACAACCCGTCGGAGATCATGAGGGGATTGGTGGCCTGTCCCGGGACCGATTACTGCGGCATGGCCCTCATCGAAACCAAGGGACGGGCGCTCGCGATCGCGAGGTCGCTCGAGCGAAAGCTGGCCGTGACGAAACCCGTATCGATCCACTGGTCGGGCTGCCCGTCCGGGTGCGGGAATCACCTGATGGCCGACATCGGCCTGTTGGGCAAGCGGGCCAAGGTGGACGGCCAGGTCGTGGACGCCGTCGACGTCTTCGTGGGTGGGCGGTCGGGGACCCGGCCGGGGGTCGGAGTCAAGATCATGGAAGACGTCCCGTGCGATCGACTCGAGACCGTGTTGGAGGGCCTCGCGGTTCATGTGGTGCGTGAAAAGACCGTGGATGTGGTCCGAGGAGAGGGGATTGGAGGCACGCCTGCCGCCGTTGCGAACGGCTCGGACGTGACCGGACACATCATGAAAACCGTCGAAGCCGGCGGGGACACCGCGTGAACGGCAATACCGCCAGGAAGGATCGCTCGGCCCCGTCGATGCGCGAGGCGGTCGAACGGCTCGAGCGCGAGTTGATCGTTCGCGCACTGGAGGCTTCTGGAGGGCGCCAGTCCGACGCGGCGCGCCGGCTCGGCGTCAGCGAGCGCGTTCTCCGGTACAAGATGAAAAAGTACCACATCGTGCGCTCGACAAAAGTGTCGGTGGTCGACAAAAGTGTCTGACTTTCTGGTCGCTCGCACGACGGTCCACAGCGTCTTGAGGACCCAGGGCTCGAATCTTTCCGCGTTTCTGTGTATGATTCCTCCCCGTCACGCGGGGCGGATGATCTGGCCCCGCACTTGCTACAGGTCCCGGATCATCCGGGGATTCATTCACCGGCTCCGATCGAACGGAGCTTACGGAGGAGGAGTGGAATGCGGACGAGGTTGAAGGGGATTGCAGTGGGTGTGGCTGCGGCGGTGGTCGCGGCGGGAGTGCCGTCCTATGCGGCGGAGGTCGCGGACATCGTCAAGGGCGCCAAGGTGAGCGGGTACGTCGATACGACGTACACATACAACCTCAACGCGCCGCAGTCGCGGCTGAACGCCCTCCGCGTGTTTGACACCGAGGCGAACAGCTTCTTGCTGAACAACTCCGAGCTGAGTTTCGTCAAGGACGCTCCGGCCGGCGGCGCGGGATTCGGCCTCGTGCTGAATTACGGGACCGACGCGCAGGCGACCCAAGCGGCGGGGAGCATTACCGACAGTACGGGAGACACCGTCAAGGATGATTTCGACATCCAGGAAGGTTTCGTGTCGTACGGGTTCAAATCCGGCAAGGGTTGGTGGCGTCTCGGGAAGTTCGTGACCTTGCACGGGGCCGAGGTGATCAAGTCGACGGGCGACTACAACATCAGCCGGTCGTTCCTCTTCGGCTACGCGATCCCGTTCACGCATACGGGGTTGCGTGTCCACTACGAGGTGGGCCCGAACCTGTCCGGACACTTCGGCGTCAACAACGGCTGGGACAACCTGAAGGACGACGGGACGGGCAAGACGGCGGAGCTGCAGGTGGGGCTGTCGCTGCCCGACATGCTGGCGCTGTCGGTGACGGGGATGTACGGGCCGGAGGACAACGGCAGTGCCGGGACCGATCAGGACAGCCGCGGTCTCGTCGACGTGGTCGCGACGCTCACGCCGGCGAACAACATGACGGTCGTGTTGAACTATGACCGCGCCTCCCAGGCGAAGGCCAACGGCGGTGCTGCCCCCGCGCTCTGGCAGGGGTACGCCGCGTACCTCAATATGGGATTGGGCGAGAAGCACTCCGCCACGGTTCGCGGCGAGGTCTTCGACGACCATGACGGCTATCGGACCGGCACGGTGCAGACGCTCAAAGAAGTCACGCTGACGCTCTCCTGCAAGCAGGTCGACAATCTCGAGATGCGGGCGGAGTACCGGTACGACATGTCGAATCAGAATGTCTTCCAAGACGATAAGGGCGTGGCGAAGGACACGCAGAGCACGGTTGGCGTGCAGTTGATCTACTCGTTCTAACCATTTGCTGGAAGGAGTGCGGTCTATGGGCAGTCACACTGTAATGCGAAGTCTCGTAGGGCTCACCGCCGTGCTCGTCCTCCTGGCCATCCCGTTCATCGGGATGGCCCAGGAGGACGGGGCGGCGCCGCCGGCGGAGGTGCCAGCCGCGGAGGCCCCGGCCGAACCTGCGGCCGCCGCCCCCGCGCCGACGGTCGACACCGGCGATACCGCGTGGGTGTTGACGTCCACGGCGCTGGTCCTGCTCATGACCGCGCCCGGCCTGGCGCTCTTCTACGGCGGCATGGTTCGCAAAAAGAACGCGCTGGGCACGATCATGCACAGCTTCGTCATTCTGTGCCTGGTGAGCGTGATCTGGGTGCTGTGGGGGTACACGCTGGCGTTCGGGCCGGACAAGGGCGGGTGGATCGGCGGTTTGGATTGGCTCGGCCTGAAAGGCGTCGGAGGCGAGCCCAACGCCGACTATGCCGGCACCATCCCCCACCAGGCGTTCATGATCTTTCAGATGATGTTCGCCGTGATCACGCCGGCGCTCATTACCGGGGCCTTCGCCGAGCGGATGAAGTTCTCGGCGCTGCTGCTCTTCGTCGTGCTGTGGTCGACGCTCGTGTACTCGCCGCTCGCCCACTGGGTCTGGGCGGTCGGCGGCTGGGTGCGCACGATGGGGGCGCTGGACTTTGCGGGCGGCACCGTGGTGCACATCAGCTCGGGGGCCGCGGCATTGGCTGCCGCGATCGTGATCGGGCGCCGGCGGGGCTACGGAAGCGACTCGTTCGCGCCGCACAACCTCCCGCTCACCGTGTTGGGCGCGTCCTTGCTCTGGTTCGGGTGGTTCGGGTTCAACGCGGGCAGCGCGGTGGCCTCCGGGGCGCTTGCGACCAGTGCGTTCGTGGTCACGAATACGGCGACCGCTGCGGCGGCGTTGACGTGGATGTTCGTGGAGTGGGGCTATCGCGGCAAGCCGACCGTGCTCGGCGCCGCGAGCGGCGCGGTCGCGGGGCTGGTGGCGATCACGCCCGCGTCGGGCTTCGTCGGGCCCATTTCGTCGATCTGGATCGGTATCGGCGCGGGCGCCCTCTGCTACTTCGCCTGCATCGTCAAGGGCAAACTGGGTTACGACGACGCGCTCGACGTGGTGGGCGTGCACGGCATCGGCGGCACGTGGGGCGCGCTGGCGACCGGCCTGTTCGCTTCCAAGGCGATCAACTCGGCGGGGGCCGACGGCCTCTTCTTCGGCAATCCCGGTCAGCTCCTCATCCAGATCAAAGCGGTCTTGATCACCTGGGTCTTCGTGTTCGTCGCAACCTATATCATTCTCAAGGTCGTCGACGCCCTGGTGGGCCTGCGCGTGACCGAGGAGGAAGAGAAGATGGGGCTTGACTTGGGCCAGCACCACGAAAGCGCGTACAACTGATGCGCCCGTCCATGAACGGCCATCTGCTGCGTTGTCGCTGCGCTCCGGTCCTCACGTACGACCAGTACGCTGCGGTCCGGTGCTCGCTCCGCCTTGCATCTGGCACGTTCCTGAACGAGCGTACGTCTTCTAGTCACGAGCGGGGGAGGCCATGAAGAAGATCGAGGCGATCATCAAACCGTTTAAGTTGGACGAAGTCAAAGAGGCGTTGACCGAACTGGGCGTGCAAGGCATGACCGTGACCGAAGTCAAAGGCTTCGGCCGGCAGAAGGGCCACAAGGAGGTCTACCGCGGCGCGGAGTACGTCGTGGAATTCGTCCCCAAGGTCAAGATCGAGGTCGTGGTGGCCGACGCGCTGGTCCAGCGGGCGGTCGACACCATCGTGCGGTTGGCGAAGACCGGCACGATCGGCGACGGCAAGATCTTCGTGACGCCGATCGGCGAAGCCATCCGCATCCGGACGGGCGAGACCGGCGAAGGGGCATTGTAGGCAATCAGGGGCGAGGCACAGCCTCGCCCCTGTTCGTTTCGTCACCCATCCTCCATCCGGCGGGAATCATGCCCGTGCGGCCATTAACGTCCTTCCAGAGACGACCAAGGGACGACCAATCGCATCAGAAGATGTGTTGACTTTATCGAGGGATCGAATTATATCTGGACCACGTTCTCACCATGAGACGGCACGGGGCCGTCTCATGCGAGATTCGCGGGTACCACCACAGAGGTTCAATTGAGCACTTCGGAAATTTATGACGCCGTGATCAGGTTGGCCAGCATGTGGCACGCCGATATGTCCGGTCAACCGCTGAAGCATCTCGACATTGGGGCCGGGGAGGGGGGGCTCATACGACTGGCGAGCACGAAACTCCCGCTCGAATCCCACGCCTGTGACTTTCACGTCGAACGGTTCTCCCAAGCTACCGTACCGATGAAACAAGTCAACTTGAATCATGCGTCCCTTCCGTATGCCGATGCCGAGTTCGACCTGGTGACCTGTTCTGAAGTGATAGAGCACCTGGAAAACTACCGCGCGTTACTACGTGAAGCCGGCCGAGTCCTGAAACCTGGAGGACTGTTCGTGGTCACCACCCCGAATGTCCTCAATGTCTTCTCCCGAGTGCGGTATCTCGCGACCGGATTTGCCAACCTGTTTGGGCCTCTACCGGTCAAAAATGACAAGCTGTACTCCACCGGCGGACATATCACCCCCATTCCCTACTTTTACCTTGCGCATGCGCTGCTTGACGCCGATTTCGAGCACATCTCGCTTGACATCGATAAAACGCAACGAACGTCGGTATTGTGGCTCGTCGCGCTCTTCCCGTTTATTGCATTGGGCTGGCTGCGTTTTGGAGCTCTCGAACGGAAAAAATATAAGACGTTGACCACGGAAAACGAGCCGCATGTCGGTCAACACCGTTCTTGGATGCTCTTTGTCGGGCGTACGATCGTGGTGTCGGCAAGAAAGCCCCCCTCCCGCTGACTCGTTGTCGGGGGCGCGCCGCGAGTCGGCAGGTCAATGCTGACCCCGCGGCCCCCGGTGTTCGGCGCCCCCGTGTTTTGCTTCCCCCCGGGGATTTCCGTACAATACCCCGGTGCGGAAGTACCTCACCGTGTTTCGCGTCAACTGGCAGAATTCGCTGCAGTACCGCGCGCCCACCGTCATCTACATCCTCGGCTACACGCTCTACATCTCGGTCCTGCTATTCCTCTGGACGGCGATTTACGGCGAGGGCGGGCGGATGGGGCCGTATTCGCTGTCCGAGATGATGACCTACTATCTCCTCCAGTTCGTCATCAACAGCGTCGTCCTCTCCTATGTGAGCTGGGAGATCATCGATCACATCCGGGAGGGATTCTTCTCGCACTTTCTGGTCAAGCCGATCAACTACTTCGCCTACTGGTTCACGATCAACCTGTCGGGCAAGCTGTTTGAAACGGTCCTGATCCTGCTCGCGGCCGCCGGAATCGGGCTTGTGGTGGGGCCCCACGTCGCGTTCCCGTCCGATCCGAGGACCTACGCGACGTTCCTGGTCGCGGCGGGGCTGGGCCTCGTGCTCGCGTTCGAGCTCGAGTTCTGCATCGGCCTGATCGCGTTCTGGCTGATCCAGGTCCGCGTGTTCAAGTACATGCTGCAATACGCCGTGTTCTTCTTCGCGGGCACCTTGTTGCCGCTCGACCTGTTCCCCCGCGCGCTGGCCGAGGTGGCCGCGCGCCTGCCGTTTCAGTACCTGGTCTTCGTGCCGATCCAGATCTTTCTGGAGAAGCGGCCGGCCCCCTTGGCGGATTTCGCGGCGGCGGGCGTGTGGATCGTGGCGGTTTACCTCCTCGCGCGCTGGGTGCTGGCGCGCGGTATCGTGCGCTATGAAGCGGTCGGGAATTAGCGCGGTGTGCGCAGTGCGGCGCACCTTCCGCCTGTACGGGTCGTTTCTCGCGCAGAATCTCAAGAACGAGATGGTCTACCGTGCGAACTTCGTCCTGTTGGTCGGGATGGACCTGTTCTTCATGGGGATCAACGTCGCGTTCTTCGCGATCCTCTACGCGAACGTGACGACCATCGGCGGCTGGACGTTTCACCAGACGTTGATCCTGGTCGGCAGCGTCGGCCTCGTCCGCGAGGCCGCGTACCTGCTCTTCCGCCAGGGGTTTCTCGAACTCGGCGATTACGTCCGCACCGGCCAGTTCGACGCGCTGCTGGTCAAACCCATCCGGCCGAACATCCATCTGGGGTTCCGACACGTGTCGCTGACCGAGAGCCTGGGCGAGGGGCTGATGGGATTGGCGCTGGTGGGCTACGGCTTCGCCCACGTCGGGACCGGCTGGGCGGCCATCCCGCTCTATGTGCTGATGCTGGGCGTGTCGCTCGTGATCTACTACGCATTCTGTCTGGCCATCAACAGCGCGGTCTTCTGGATCATCAAATCGCAGGAGCTCAACAGCATCGTCTACACGTTTATGGAGACGGCCCGCTACCCGCGCGACATTTACCGCGGTCTGGGCAAGGCGATCTTCACGTTCGTGATCCCCATCAGCCTGATCGCCACGGTCCCCGCCTCGGTGCTGGCCGGGCGGCTGGATTGGGGGTTGATCGCGCTTGCGGTGATCGTTGCCGTCGGGATGATGAGCGGTGCGACCGTGCTATGGAACTGGAGCCTGCGACATTATTCGTCGGCGAGCTCATGACGGGTACGATGGTTGCGGGGTCAGAGG
>MHEO01000049.1:9947-13497 GCA_001803875.1 Nitrospirae bacterium RIFCSPHIGHO2_01_FULL_66_17
CGGGTGTAAGATCGTGATGATGGGTACGTAGGGGCGGGCCGCCGGCTCGCCCTCAATCGAAGGAACACAACGACATGGAGGCGATCAGCGTCAAAGGCCTCAACAAGACCTTTGATTATTTTAAAAAGGAGCCGGGCCTGAAGGGCTCGCTGAAGAGCCTGTTTTGGCGCGAGACGTTGTACCACCACGCGGTCCGGGACGTGTCGTTCTCGATCGAGGAGGGGGAGCTGGTGGGATTTCTCGGGCCGAACGGCGCGGGGAAGACCACGACGCTGAAGATTCTTTCCGGGATCCTGTATCCGACCTCGGGCGAGGTCACCGTGCTGGGCCACGTGCCCTGGAAGCGGGAGGCCGCCTACCAGCGCCAGTTTTCGATCGTCATGGGGCAGAAGAACCAGCTCTGGTGGGACCTCCCGGCGCGCGAGTCGTTCGCGCTCAACCGCGACATTTACGAGATCGACCGCGGCCGGTATGAGCGCATCCTGGGCGAGCTGGTCGAGATCATGGGGATCGGGCATCTGCTGGACGTGCAGGTTCGCAAGCTCTCGATGGGCGAGCGGATGAAGTGCGAGCTGATCGCCGCGCTCCTGCACCAGCCCCGGGTGCTCTTTCTGGACGAGCCCACGATCGGCCTCGACGTGGTCTCGCAGGAAAACATCCGCGCGTTCATCGAGGACTACAACCGGACCCAAAAGACCACCGTGATCCTCACCAGTCATTACATGCGCGACGTGGAGCGCCTGTGCCGGCGGGTGCTCGTGATCAGCGACGGCCGCATCATCTACGACGGCGGCCTGGCGGATCTCGCCGACCGCTACGTGGACCACAAGATCGTGACGCTGCGGCTCGGCCGGCGGGTGCCGGATGACGTCCTCGCGCGGTTCGGCCGGGTCAGCGAGCAGAGCGGGCTGAGCGTCACGCTCGAGGTGCCCAAGAAGGATTTGGCGCAGACGGCGCAGGCGCTGCTGTCCGCCCTGCCGGTGGAGGATCTGTCGATCGAGGAGGTGGCGATCGAATCGGTGATCGCCACGATGTTCGGCCAACGACCAGGAGACCGAGGTGAAGAAAACACAACCGCAGGCGCGGCCCAGCCGCCTCCCGTCGTGGAATCTGACCGATCTGTACACGGGGCCGGATGATCCGGCGCTGTCGCGAGACGTCCAGGACGCCTTAGAGGGTGCGCGCGGGTTTGAGACGCGCTACCGCGGCCGGGTGGCGGGCGGCTGGCTCTCGGCCGCCGAGCTGGCCGAGGCGGTGGCCGCGCTCGAGGGCCTGTCCGAGCGGATCCGCAAGGTGCTTTCCTACGCCTCGCTCCTGTTTGCCGCCGACACGGGCGACCCCCGCCGCGGCGCGCTGTACCAATCCACCCGCGAGCAGGCGACCGCGCTGCGCGAGCACCTCGCGTTCTTCGAACTGGAATGGTGCGCGCTGTCGGACGGCCGCGCGGCGGCGTACCTGGGTGCGCCCGAGCTCGCGACGTACCGCCACTACCTGGAGGTCGAGCGGCGTCTGGCGCCGCATCGTCTCTCCGAGCCCGAGGAGCTTATCCTCGAGGTCAAGGCCAACACCGGCGTCCACGCGTTCGAGCGGCTGTTCGACGAGGTGATCAGCCGCACCGAGTTTGTGGTCACGACCGGCCGCCGCCGTGAAACGCTCAACGAGCAGGAGGTGCTGGCGCGACTCCACGCGCCGGACCGCGCCGCGCGCAAGGCGGCGGCGCGCGGCCTCTCCCACGGGCTTGGGGCGCAGGGCCGCCTCCTGACGTACCTGTTCAACGTGGTGGTGGCGGACCAGGCGAGCACCGACCGGCTGCGGAAGTTCCCCGCGCCGATGGCGTCGCGCAACCTGGCCAACGAAATCGATCCGGCGGCGGTCGACGCGCTGATGGAGGCGGTGGAGGCCGGCTACGGGCTGGTCCGGCGCTACTACCGGCTGAAGCGGCGGCTGCTGGGCGTGGGCACGCTCTACGACTACGACCGCTACGCCCCGATCGCCGCCCGTGAGCGCGCGGTGAGTTGGAGTGAGGCGCGCGAGATCGTGCTGTCGGCGTTCGGCGCGTTCTCGCCCCGCATGGGGGAGATCGCCGCACTCTTCTTCGAGAACCACTGGATCGACGCGGCCCTCCGGCCCGGCAAGCGGGGGGGCGCGTTCTCGCACAGCGCGGTGCCGTCGGTCCACCCCTACGTGCTGGTTAACTACACGGGCACGCCGCGGGACGTGATGACCGTGGCGCACGAGCTTGGCCACGGGGTGCACCAGTACCTCTCGCGCAGCCAGGGGACGTTGCAGGCCGACCCGCCGCTCACCATGGCCGAGACCGCGTCGGTCTTCGGCGAGATGCTCGTCTTCCACGCCCTCCAAACCGCCGAAACCGACCCCGAGCGTTCTCTCGCCCTGGTCTGCGGGAAGATCGAGGATTCGTGCTCGACCGTGTTCCGCCAGGTGGTCCTGACCCGATTCGAACAGACGCTCCACGACGCGCGCCGCAAGGAAGGGGAATTGACTGCCGAACGGATCGGCGAGCTGTGGATGGCGGCCAACCGTGCCATGTTCGGCGACTCGGTCACGCTGACCGGCGACTACGCGCGCTGGTGGAGCTACATCCCGCACTTCATCCACTCGCCGTTCTACTGCTATGCCTACGCGTTCGGCGCGCTCCTGGTCTTCGCCCTCTACCGCCGCTACCTCGACGAGGGGCGGACCTTCGTCCCCAAGTACCTCGACCTCCTGGCGGCCGGCGGATCGGACGCCCCGGAGCGCCTGCTCGCGAAGCTCGGCGTGGATATCGCCGAGCGCGGCTTCTGGAACGGCGGGATCGAGGTCTTGAAGGACTGGGTGGACGAGGCCGAGCGCCTGGCCGCCCGACGCCCGGCTCCTCGGCCGCGACGTTCAAAGTTGTAGGGGCGAGGCACGCCTCGCCCGGTTATTCCGACCCGCGTGATAGAAGAGATGGAGTCGCCGATTCGTCACCGAGTGGTCATGTGGGTGGGCGCGCTGCTCATTCTGGTCGCGGTAATGCCCTGGTCCGCCGTGGCCTCGGCCGTTCCCGACTGGGATTTCCTGATCGACGAGGTTCCGTCCTGGCAGGCGGCGGACGATGTCGGGGCTCTGAGCCGGACGCCGGACGGGATGGTGGTCGTGCCGTCCGGACCCGCGCCCACGCTGGTCGCGCCCCCCGTCGCGTTCGCGTCCGAAGAAGCCGCCTACGTGCGGTTTCGCGTCCGATCGCCGAAGGCGATTGATGGGGCGTACCTCGGCTGGTCGTCGGTCGACCGCTCGGGTCGGGAGACGAATTCCGGTGTGACGTTCACCATCCCGCGTCAGCTCCGGGGAGGATTTTTTCGGACGGTCTGGCTGCGCGTCGCCGATTTGCCCACATGGTCGGGGGAGATCCGTCGTCTCGGTCTGGCCTTGCCGATCGGGGAGGCAGAGGAACCGATCGCGATCGAGTCGATCGGCGTGTTTGAGCCCACTTGGTGGACTCGTCTGCGAGTGACGTGGGCTGGTTTTGGGCTTGATGCCGTGGCGGAAGATATGGCGATTCCGCTGT
>MHEO01000049.1:13576-14595 GCA_001803875.1 Nitrospirae bacterium RIFCSPHIGHO2_01_FULL_66_17
GGGGCTGGGAATCGTCATCGTCGTCGTTGCCGTCTTTACCGGACTCGCCCTCTCTTTGGAGGTCGACGCCTGGCGGATCGAACGGGCCGTGTTCGGCGGCACGACGTCCGCTCAGGATTACACTTATTTGGACGGCCTGGATCTGGTCGGTGTAGCGAACGACCTCAATCAGATGCTGCCGCCGGGCACGTCCGTCGCGGTGTGTTTCTTCGGCGACGGCGCCATGCGGCACATCGTGTCGAATCGCGTCCGGTATCAGTTTTACCCGATCTACGTCCGTTCCAAGGCGCGGTATCTTCTGGCCTTCGCCCAGCATCAAGAGACCTGCGGGGTGTCCCGCGACGATCTCCTGATCGAGCGCCCGCTTTACGCGCTCTACCGGTCCCGATGACGGCCGTGATGATCGCGCTGGCCGTCGCGCTCCCGTTCGTCCTCGGTTTGACGCTCCTGATCGGGCTGAACCTCCACCGCCGGGCTCACCCCGCGCTGGTTGTCGGGACCGCGTTTGGGATGGGCGTCGCGCTAGTCGGTTTTGTCCTCGCCGTCGTTCCCCTGATCGGCCTTCCCCTGACGAGGACGACCGGCATCGCATCCGTCCTCCTCGCGTGGGCCGGGCTCATGGCGATCGTCCGGTCTCGGCGGACGGCCGGTGCGGTGTCGACCGGCGTCGTGCCCGTGTCGTCGTTCGGGTGGGGCTGGCGAACCGCCTGGTGGGTCGGAGTCATCGCGCTCGGCCTCAAGGTCGCCATGGCCGCGATCCGCGCCATGCACAAGCCGGTCATCGGGTGGGACGCCATGCTGGTCCATTCCTTCAAGGCCAAGGAGATGTTCTACGACCGGACGATCTCGGCGGGAATCCTGGACTGGGCCGGCAGCCCCAATTACCCTATCGGGATGTCGCTCGTCGAGCTGTGGGTCGCGTGGCTTCAGGGGTCATGGGACGACACCGGGTTCAAGATTCTCTTGCCGTGTGTCCTCGCGGCGCTGTTCCTGGTCATCTACGGAGGTCTGCGCGAGAT
>MHEO01000050.1:0-4051 GCA_001803875.1 Nitrospirae bacterium RIFCSPHIGHO2_01_FULL_66_17
GAGCAACCGATCGGCGCTTCGGGTGGCCTGCGGTTCTCCTTCGATCCGCAATTCCTCGCCGCGAGCCCGGATCGTCACGCCCAAGGCTTGCTCGATGTGCTTGAGGTGCTGGTCAAAGGCCCCGAACAGCGCCGCGGTATCCACCCCTTCTTTCAATCGCACTCGCAGGGTCACGTGGTCGCTGTTCAACCTCCCGCAGAGATTATATCGGTAGACCGGCGGGAATCACAAGCCGAGACATGTCGCTGCGGCGCGGCGTCGAATCCGACGCCGCGCCGTTCGACGCGTTCATTTCTTCATCCAGTGGCTGATCTTCGACGTCACCGAGAACACGGGCTTGTTCTCCGCCTCGACGATCACGCCGGTCGCCACCTGGATCTTCTTCTTCAATCCATCGTCACCCTCCTTGGGCGGCGGAATGATGATCGCCTCGCCCGTCGGCGGCGCGCCGGGTCCCAGTAAAACGCCCTTGGCCACGGTGACGGTCCCGGTCGTTGTCCAGCCGGTCACTCCGGGGTCCCGGATGGCGACGGTGGCGGGCGCCACGCCCGTCGTGTAATCCACGGCGTACAGATACGAGTCGCCGCCATAGGAACACGCATCCGAGTCCGGCCGATACGTCAGGAAGTCCACGAGCCCACCGACGGCCAGCGGCCGGCTGATGACCCGCTCGCTGGTCGGACTGACGGCCAAGGACAGGAACCATCCCGTCGTCGAGGGGGCCACGGGGCTGGAGGTCTGGTTGATCGAAGTGACGAGCGTCTGAAGGCCGAAGCTGTTCGAAGTCGAGTCGTACAGACATGCCTGCGTCGTGCCAGTCACGACGCCGGTGGTCGTGACGTTGGTTCGATCGTCCAGGGACGCCGTGGTGACCGGGTACGTAATGCCCGACGGCTTGTCCTGGAGGCCGAGAAAGATCTGGGCCGCGGTATCGGCTTCGTCCACGTCGCTGAAGTACTTGCCCGAACCCGCGTACACCCAGATGTTCCCGTTCGTGTCCCGCGCCGAATCCGGCGACGCCGTGAAGGGATACAGCCCCGTGAAGAGGTATTTCACGTCGCTCGAAGTCGGAGTCCACGACGTCAGGTCTTGGTTGGGAACCGAGATGCTCACCAGCTTGCCCCGCCAGCCCGACGAATTATACGCGGTGCCGAAGTACAGCTTTTCGGCCGCGTAGTCCTTGTCGGCGTCGATCGCAAGGATGTCGCCCACGATCGCGTTGTGGTCGAGCACGATCTTTTTCACCAACGCGCCGGTGGCGAGGTCGAGGAGGTAGACGTAGCCGGTCGTGGACCGCGCGATGTCGGTGTTGGCCTTGGAAAGCGTCGTCGAGCCCGACCCGACGGCGACGTACCAGTTTCCATTCGTGGTCCCGGCGCCGGTTCGGAGGATCGAGGGGACGGTCGTGGTGTACCCCAGATCGGGATCAGAGAATTCCCAGAGGGGGACCGGCTGCTCGGGGTTGGTGATGTCCAGGGCGAAATAGGACGAGTACCCGACGTTGGCGATCGGGATCGCCGGGGTCCCGCCGGCGCACGCACCGCCGAACCGCATCCCGCCGATCAGCACCGTTTTCCAGCTCGACGCCGTCCGGGTGGCCGTCGGGCTTCCGCTGATGCTGGCGTCGACCAGCCGGACCGAGAGGTCGTTGAAGTAGATGTGGCAGTACCCCGGATTGGCGAGATACTTGAGGTACGGGAAGCTGTTGAACGGGATGTACCCCCAGACCTCCTCGCCCAATAGGTCGTTTTGGCTGTCGGACGAGCTGAACAGGTTCCTGAACAGCGCCTTGACGCCGGGCAGTAATCCTGGGTCTTTCAGGTACCCCATGCGGAACGCGTGCAACACACCATCGTTGGCGCCGACGAACGTGATCGCCGACCGCTGCTGATAATTGGTCCCGGAGACGTAGTCGTAGTATGTGCTGTCGCCGTAGTCGATGTGGTACGTGTTCGCCGGCGTGCTGGCGAACACCTTCGGCGTCGAGCTGATGATGTCACCCAGCTTCCAGGTCTTGAGCGTCCCATCCACGGTGACCCGCCGGTCGCGGAAGTTCGTATCGGACGCCTCGATGTCTTCCCCCCGGATGTACCGGATGATCTGATTGTCTGCGTACGTCGCGTCCGGGTTGAGCGCGGCCTTGAGCGTCGCGTTCATTGTCGTGTCGAATGTGGGGTACGGCGACTCGGTGAAGGTCTGCGTGGTCGTCGACCCATAGAGCACCTTCTTGGACGTGAAGAGCGTGCGCAGAGTGGGGTCTTTGAGGGCGAGCGATTTGCCCGCGTCCCAGAGGTACTTGATGTCGGTGAACGGTTTGATCGTGGGGCTGGAGCAGGTCGCGAGGGAGCCTCCCTGCCCTTCGGCGTCGGTCGTGAACATCGCCGCCTTCGTCTCGTTGGTCGACGAGTCGAAATACAGCTTCATCACCTGGTCTTCAGCCTGCTTGAGCGCCAAGTCGTTGACGGTATCCTCGCGCAGGTCGTCCTGCCGGTCGATCCAGATGTTCTGCGTGTACCCGGTCCAATAGACGTCTCGCGTACCCTCGAGCCGCGATGGAAGGAAGTACGCTTGCGCGAGCGAGCCCGTGCCGCGCGATGACGTCGTCAACACCGACACCGAGGTTCCCGACGCGGCCTGCGCCAGGATGTCGGTGAACGCTCTCACGAGCTCGGCCTCGAGCTGGGATCCGTTGGCCGCGTTATAAAACTTCCCGCCCCCCGCGGACGCGGCGGCCTGGAGGATGTTGGTGTTCGTCGTCCCCATCGTGTTCACGATGTAGGTATACACGTTCTGCTTGCCGGATTTGTCGGACCGGAGGTCGGTTTTGTACCCGTAACACGCGTTCTGGACCAACGGCTCGCTTGAATAGCCGGTGGGGACTGACGGACAGGTCGTGTCGGAAAAGCTGCCGCCGCCTCCAGCGGTGACGTTGAGGCCGGAGCTGAGGATCAGGACGAAGTTCTTTCGGCAGGGGACATTGTCGATGGGATCGGCATTGGTGCAGCCGTTGTAGTTACCGGTCCCCTGCCCGTACGGCGCGTTGAAGCCGAAGTAGTTGATGTCGCCGTAGAGTCCTTTGGCGAGCGGCGAGCTGGCCACCGGCTGCGCATTTTGAATCCGCGTGAAAAAGGAGCTCGCCGGAGAGTACGGGATGCAGGCATCGATTTCGACCGTTGCCGTGTTTCCAAACCTCGTGAGTCCCCAACGGGCCTTGGGTGTGTTGGCGTCCCAGAACTTTTGGAAGACGCCTTGCTTGCCGTCCCACACGCCGTTCCCGTTGGAATCGGTATACGACTCGCCGGCGTCCCAGATGTCGTTCCCGTTGAGATCGGTTAATGGTTCCTCGACCAGCTCGACTTTGACGTTGTACGTCACCGAGTTCACACCCAACGCAACGCCGATGGTGATCGAGAATGCCTTGTTCGCGACCTGCCCGATGGCGTCGGTCACCGTCACGGTGACGCTGTAGGTCCCCGCAATGGTCGGCGTCCCGGTGATCTCCCCCGTCGAGGCGTTGATCGTCAGGCCCAAGCCGGCCGCCGAGAGCCCCGTGTGCGACCACACATAGGGCGTCACGCCGCCCTGGGCATCGACGGTGGCATTGTACGCGGACCCCACGTTGCCGCCCACGAGTGCGGCGGTGTTAATCTGCAGGGTGCCCGCGGTCACGACGATCGTGTAGGTGGTGGGCGCCGATGATGTGTGACCGGGCGCGGACAGCGTGGCGCTGAAGGTATAGCTTCCGGCCACCGTGGGCGTGCCGGACAGCGTGGCCCTCATGTTGATCCTGCTTCCCGCTCCATTGGCGTAGCTGACCCCGCTCAGCCACGCCGGGAGGCCCGTGAAGCTCCACGAATAGGTCACATTGGGGCAGGCGCTTCCCGTACCGCTACACTCCAACGTGAGGCTGTACGGCACCTGGACGGAGCCGGACAGCGTGCCGCTATATATCCCCTGTGCGAGCGTGTGACCCGCCCACGCCTGCGTGACGGAGGTGACCGTGTCCCACGCCCTTGCCAGCGACTCGATCATGGGGTCCAGAGCCGAGACG
>MHEO01000050.1:4075-29451 GCA_001803875.1 Nitrospirae bacterium RIFCSPHIGHO2_01_FULL_66_17
CAGCGCGATCGGAACGGGACTCGCGGCGATCAGGCTGCAGGCGCCGAGGCTCGCTTCGGTGACGATCAAGGTGCCGCCGGACACCTGAAAGATGCAGCCCCCGTAGGATCGGTCGGTCCAGGCGCCGCTGCTGCTCAAGAGCGTGTGGGCGTTGCCCTGCTTGGAAACCGTATTCCCCCCGATCAAGACCTTTTGCATGATGTCGAAACGCGACGTGGTGGCCCAGTTCATGAGGTTGCCGCGGAACGGGGCGGCGGACGGGCACGTATCGGTGTCTGTATAGCTGGTGCAATTGCTGTCGGTGCATGCAACGCCGGATGACTTGGACCACTCCACAAACTTATTGGTGGAATACGCATAACACGCCTGGGGTTTGAAATAGCCGGTGTAGTTGTCCTTGGTCCCGTTCGGCGTGTACGTGGTATGGGGTTCGGTATCCCTGTACGCGGGGTTGAGCATGTCGTTCGAGTTGTCCATCAGCACCATCACGTTGGGCGCGATGGAGCGCGTCGCATATGGCGGCACGCTGCAGTAGCTGTCCATCGTCTGCGCGGGAAGCGACCGCGCCGACGTCAGCGCAAGCAACAGAGCCAGTCCGATCACTCGCCGATTCATGGTGTGCCTCCTCACGCGCTGCTCCAACCTAGGCGGTAAAACGATACAGGATCGCGTTCTCCGCCGATGCGTTGTCCGGTCCGGTGACGATCGTGGTGATCCGGTAAAAAATCGCCTTTGTCGGCGCGCCGCCCGCCGCCCGCGCGAACTCGAGCCGCCCGCCGGGAATATCGGACGCGTAGAGGCGCTCCACGGTCACCGTCGCCGCGAATGCCCCGATCGTCGCCGTCGGCAAGGTGAGCGTCTTGCTGCACGGCACGCCGGTCCCGGTGATGATCTCCGCGGTCAAGCAGCCGTCGGAGCCAAACGCCGTCGTCGTGGCGCTCTGACCCCAATTGATCTGGTTGATCGCGTCCTTGGCCGCCTGAACCGCGCCGTCCGCGGCTTCCGCGGCCGTGGCAAACCGTTTCGTCGCGCCGGACAGACGCGTCGACTGGGCCACGACGTACAGCACGCTCGCCGCGAGCGCCATGATCATGAGGCTCATCAAGAGCGCCAACACCAGCGCGATGCCGCGCTCGCTTGGCCGCGCCGCCCGGATCATCGTACGTTCCTGGGCGTGACGTCGATCGAGACAATTCGCCATCGAAACCTCCGTTGTTCCGCATTCAGCGCAACGTCGGCGCCGGTGCCGGCGCCCAGAAGCGCATCCCCCACGCGCACGGTCGCGGCGGGATACGTGTAGGACGCGTCGCGGTTGCCAATCTGCACCAGGAGATAGACCCGAACCTGCTTGAGGCGCTCGGCAAGCGTCGCCTGGCTGTAGCCGGACGCGACGGCGCCCGCGTTGGTGTCCCACAGATCGATCGCGCCGTCCTTATTCGTGTCCAACCCGAACGCCGTTTGCAGGCTCAACGTGCAGGCCAGCAGTGGAATCGTCGTCGCGGCCCCGCCCCACGATTCGGCCCTCTCGAGATTCGACGTGCCCGTCGCGCAGTTCGAAGGCAGGTTGGCGGTGCTGAGCGAGTACGTCACGGTCGCGAACGGTTGCGTCGCCCCGGGGTCCACGCCGTAGACCAGCGTGCCGATCGTCGGGCTCGCCCACACGGTCCCACCCGCGTCTCGGAGATTGCTGCCCGAACCGTTGTACTGAAACTTCCACGGAGTGGTGGCGCCCTGCGTGAGGATCTGTTCGGTGTTCGGCTCGATGAGAATCACCCGGTCGTTCGCCAAGAGATCCTCGCGGCTGTCGCCCCACACCTTGAAGGTGGGCGCCACCGCGGTCGCATAGGTCCAGTGGAGCGGGGCGCCGAAGCGGTCATTCAACCCCAGCGCCGTCCCCATCAGAATCAAGGCGTTCGGGCCGGTCTGGCGCTGCACGCTGCGCGGCGAAAATCCGGTCGTGCCGTAATCGTCGGCCAAGCCGTACCCCGCCAGCGCGATGTCCCGCTCCAGCAGGCTCTTGACGATGCCCAGCTCGACCTCGGACTCCCCGATCCGGTACTCCCGCGAGCCATGTCGGACCTGGGTCGAAAACGTCACGGATACCGCCGCCATGAGGACCGAAAAGATCCCGATGACGATGAGCACCTCGATGAGGCTGAACCCTCGATTGGTGGTCGCGCGCGGCATGTTAGATCACCCGATGTTTGTAAATGACGGCCGAGTTCGTGTAGTTGACGTTGCGGTACGACCACCCGACGGTGATCGTGACCTGCTTGAGATCCGCCGACGTCGCGGTCACGTTCCAGGTCCCCGCGTAGGTCTGGCCCACGCCGCGCACCGTCTGCACGGGGTTCGGATAGACCCGGTACGACGGCAGGAGCGCCGCGTTGGTGGCGTCGTAGGGGGCCAGGCCGCCGCTGACGACGTTGTCGATCGGTTGGGCCAGCAGGGCCTCCGCGACCTGACTTGTCATCCGCACCGCCGTGTTCCGCAGATCGTTCTGGAGGTTCGCCTGGATCGAGGTGATGGTCAGGCTCAACAATCCCAGGATCCCGACGACGAGGATCACGAGCGCCACCATCAGCTCGATCAATGTGACCCCGGCTTGCCCCTCCCGGGCGACGGCGCGCTTATGACACGACACAGGAGGCCCCATTGAGCACTCCTTCACGAATTCGCGCCTGGCTCAGGACGATGCACTTGGCCAGCGCCGGCAGGCGCGACGACTGGACGGTGAACCGGAGACCGGCGCTGGGCACGAACGCCCAGTTGGTCTCGCGCGCCATCCCTTGCTTGTCGAAGATGATCACGGTCTTGGTCGGATCCCCCAGGGTCAGCGCCAGGCTCCCCGACAGGGTCTTGGTCCGGACGGAGCCGGCGAGTTCTTCGGCGGTGCCGTCGTAGGTGTAGTCGACATCGATGTCGGCGAATTCAAACGTGGAATACGAGGTTGCCGACGCAAAGCGGATTCCGGCGCCGCGACTCGTCGCCCCCGAGCTGCGCGTGATCGCGTCCTGACGCACGCGTTGCAGGTCGGCGAGCAACTCGCGCGTCGCGCCGGCGACCCGCTGCCGCTCCACCGCGTCGGAGCCCAACCCGGCGATGGCCAGGAGGACCCCGAGGATTGCCAGGACCACGAGTATTTCCGCCATAGTGAAACCGCGTTCACCGTCCATCCGCTACCCCCCAATCTTTCGATGGGGGCCTATTGCACCGGATATGCCACGTTTCTGGGTGCAGCGGCGGGGGAAAACCGGGCTTTTTCTAGCTGATGAGGTGAGCCAAGGACTTACGGTGTGGAGTCACTTACCCAACTGGACGATGTATTACCCATTCGCGAGGCCCCACGCGTCGGGGGAGGCGATCCGCCGCCGACTTCCCTGCTTCACGAGTACCGGGGCGAAGCCGTGTCGGTAGCCGGTGGCAAGGCGCGAATCGTACCAGAGTTCGAGCCCTTCCGCGTCGACAAATCCCCGGCCGGCCGCGACGGCGCCGAACACGTTGACGCGGTTGCGGGTCTCCACCGTGCCCGCCACGAGCAGGGCCCCCACGTAGTGAACGCGGGCGAGCGTGACCCCTTGCGCGACCGGCGCGCCGTCGAACATCCCATCGGCATGGGGAGTATCGACCACCACCGATCGCCCTTCGAGACCCGTCAACACCGCATGGGCGCCGACATAGGCGTCGGCGTCCGCTCGATCCAGGTCGAACCGGAGCGTCTCCATGTTGTCCGTGCCCGGCGATCGATGATCCAGGGTGTCCACAAAGACAAATTTGCCGTCTCCCGGAAGCGCCCCCAGCACCGCGCCTGGAGTGAGCCCCGGCTCACGATCGTCGGGGTAGAGCAGGCCGGTGCCTCGGGTGGTGAAATACCGCCCCTCGCGTTTGGCGTAGTCCTTCAGCGCCTCGTAGCCCCAGACGCCCAGCTTCGGGATGGATTGATCTTCGTGGAGGTGGGCGTAAGGCTCGGCGAACCCGGTGTCATCCCTCGGAGGGCCGAGGATCTTGCCGCCGGCGCTGACCTCGAACCACCGGTCGGCGCCTGGCTCGACCACGTACGGTTCGCCGTTCACCGGTGCATCGACCCGGTGTCGGGGAAGCCGATCAAGATCCTCCCGCACGTCGAGCGGACCCTCGACGAAGACGTCACCCCAGTGAACGCGCAGCGGGAACGGACCCGCCCCCGCCGCGCCGGTATGGATGGCTCCCGGAACGCCTCGCCACGGGCCCGCGATCAGTTCGACTCTCATCGTGACATCGGCGTCCGGCCCGACCATGACCCGGCTCACCACGGTCGCAACGGCGTCCGGACTGTCCGGCGCCAGGATGCGGACCTCGCCACGAACGGCCGGCGGCCATGCCGAGCGCGGTGGCGCGTCCCCAACCGGGTTCGGGACCCCTGAAGACAGGTCGGTCGCGGGATCCCAGCTATAGATGAGGTCGGGGCGATCCCACGTCCCGGCGAATTGGGCGTGACCATCGGCCGATTTGAAACCTGGCAGTCCCGCCGCATCGATGCACCGCTTGAGGAACACCTTGCCGGGATCACGGGCGGGCCGGCATCCTCCGGTCTCGTTGATCACCGCAGTCCCGCCGAAGGTCGAGGGGTCGGCGAACCACGCGAGAACCCGCTCCACCGCCCCATCGGCCAGGAACTCCGCCTGGATCACCCGCTCCTCGCGGCGGACCGCGTCGCGCTCGGCCTCCACGACGCGAAGCCACGCGCCCGCGAGGACCGACAGCAGCCCCAACGCCAGCAAGGCCACGACCACAACCGCGCCGCGTTCCGCCCGGATCATGGCCGGTCCGCGATCACGCGACGCCACACCGCCGGCGCGACGCCGAGGTTCGCCGGCCGCATCTCGATCCGGAGGACGATCGCGGGGCCTTCCGCGCTCGCCGAAAATATCGCCACCTCCTGGGCCACCCGCTGGCTCGCCCCGTCTTGCGTGCGCATGAGTCGGCCGCGGCGAGCGTCCAGGGCGTAGGTGACCTGATTCGACACCGAAACCCGAGTGCCGACCGGGTACGACCGGGTCAGCGGTGCTCCCAAGACAACCTGGTCGCCGGTGCGCTGCGCGACCTTCAGGCACTCGGCTACGTCGTCCGAGGGGTCACCCCGATCGGCGACGTCGATGAGCATGATGAAATCGTTGGGGTCGGGGGTCGGGCCCATCGCGACCACGATGCGGCGCTGACCGGCGGATGCCTCCTCTCGAAGCGCGGTGGCCCGATCGTAGAGATTCGCCGCGAACGCCACACGCGCTTCGCCGATGTGGACGCCGGGCTCGGCGCATCCGGACCCGCGAACAACCCGTTCAGCCACCCGCAGCTCCTCGACCATCAGGTCGAGTGCAAATCGCGCCTGCTGGTCGCGGTCGATGCGGGCCGTCTGCCCCTGGTATCCGGATTGATAGGTCAGCAGGGCGTGACACAAGCCGGCGGCGATCGCCGCCCCGATCGCGGTCGAGACCAGACACTCGACCAGGGTCATCCCGCGCTGGTCCGCCGCGCGGATCGCCGCCGTCGGTCTCATGACGGCGCGCGCCCTCGGGCCTTGAACCCGACGACGCGGAACGAGCGAATCGCCCCGTGCTCGTTCCAACGGGTGGTGACCACCACACGGGCCACGCCGGGCAACGGGCGGGCGGGGTCGACCGTCCAGGCACGGATGATGCCGCCGTGCCGGTCCTCGCCAATCAGCACCCCGTCATCGAGCCGCTCGGCATCGCCCGCCCGTTCGGCCAGCGTGTCGTACGCCTGCCCCAGCTTCTCCTCCATCTTCTCACGGCCCAACCAGACCGCCGACCGGCGGCGCTCGGCGTCCCCCAAAACCCGCCGCCCCTCGGTGAACACCGTCGTCACGGCCAGGACGCCGATCACCAGGAGACCGAGCGCGATCAGCGTCTCGATCAGGCTGAAACCGCGCTCGCCGCTCATCGCCACTGCGCGCCGTCCCAGACGGCCACCAAGGCGTAGCCCGCGATGTTCACGGTCAGCTTCCGCGCCTGACCGGTTCGCGTACGGAGTACGACCGATCCAAAGCTGTTCTGAAGGCCCGCCCGCGGGCTGAACGTGATCGCGTTGTCTCCAAACGTCACCCCGTCGGCCTCGGGATCGGCCGGAGAGCCGAACGAGAGCGTCCCCGGGAGCCGGACCAGCCGCTGAGACGGGTCGCTCGCCCGACCGATCGTGTACAAGGACCGCGGGGGGTCAAACCGCATCTCGAAGACCCGGCCCTGCGTCTGCGCGGCGGTTCTCGCCCAGCGGACATCCGCAAGGAGGGCGCGCGTCGAAGCCGACAACTCGGCGCGTTGGAGGAGGTCCGCCGCGCGGGGCCACGCGACCGCCGCGGCGACCGCGACCATCCCCAGCACCGCGAGCAGTTCCAGCAGGGTGTAGCCCGTCTCCCGTCGATCCGCCGCGTTCGCCATGCCGTGACCAACTTCAAGGCCCATGCCACATGCCGGGAACGCGGAGACGCGCTTATTTTACGGGTGAGCGATGATGGGGGATGAACGGCGATTCAGGGATGCGCGCGGGTCTTCATATCGACGCCGCGTGGCGTGGTAGTATCGGCAGCGGTGGAGTGCGCACAACCGGAGTGGAACACCCTGCCAACCTGAGCCCGTCGGATGTCGGCCACGAACGTCTGCGCGGCAGCGAACCTTGCGCAACGTCCCCCCGAAGAAGATGTCGGGGGGGCGCCGTCGTTAGCCCAGCACGCCGTAGTTTCTGAGATACACCGTGGTTTGCTCGACTCGGCGAAGGAACTGGTCGGGGGCTTCCGCGGCGCGGTTGTGGTCTTCCAGGTTTGGAGGACGGGTCGCCGCGCGATCCTGGACCGTCCGGGCGCTCCTCGCGGTCACGCCGAGGCGAACGGCCCGCACGTTGGTGTCGGTGGCGACGGTCGGCATCCCGCTGGCATTGAGAAAGACCAGTTGCAGGTCCTCGACGTTCGCCGCGAGCGTTCGGTTGGTCGCATCCCCGGTCGACCGCATCATCAGGTTGGGAATCCCCCCCACCTGCTCGATCCAGAACGACGTCTCTTGAACGACGGCGACAAAGCTATTAACACCTAATGCGGGGGAAACCCCGGGGCCGGCGGGATCGAGCGTGATCGTCGTGGCGGTGGGAGTGGCCTGAACACGTCTGAGGTTAACGGTCATCGGAGGAACATAGATGGCGACGAGGCTGCCCGCCGTGATTTCATTGCCGTTGGTCGCATCGCCGTCCAGATTGAGCGTGTCGACCGCGAGCGTAAAGGGCGGGACGGGGGTGGGCAGGGGATTCGCCAGCGTGGCGGCGCGGGCCGGAATTGGGCCGAGCGTGTACCGCAGGGTGATGATATCGGTCCCCCCCATCGGCGCCGCGCCGGTGATCGGGGTGATCGTATCGAGGCTCATCAGGCCCACCGGAGGCGCTTGGTCCCAATTCACGAGATACCCGGCGTTCCGAAACTCCTGGGCGACAAAGTCGAGGCTCACGCGGGCCCGCATTTGCACCTGATTCATCTCGCGGTTCCGGGTGAATCCGCGGACCGATCCCGTGTACGTCATGGCCACGGCCGCGAGGATCACGGAGGACATCAGCATTGCCACCAGCACTTCCAACAGGGTGAACCCGCGGGTGCTTCCGTTTCGAATCACGTTGCTCATTGCGCCACCTGAATCGGGATTGTCATGGTGTGTCCGCCCATTTGGTCTCGCCATGTCACGGTCGCCGTGGCGGTGTTGAACGTCGCGCCGGCGATGACCGCGATCTGCAGCGCACCGCCGGGCAGCGCCGTCACCGCCGCCTGCCAGTTGGTGAAATCCTGTTCACAGACCGCCGGCGGCGCCAGCACCGGACAATTCGGCCGCACCCCGGTGGTGGTGTTCATCCCGCTGTAGGCGTTGATGTTGGCCGCGTTGTAAATGATCCGATCGGTCACGTTGCGCAGCAGCGAGTTTGCCGTCGTAGTCTCCCCGCTGGACCCCGATGCCCGCAGCGCCTGCGCCTGCAGCGCGGCCAGCCCCAATAGACCCACCGTCAGCACGAAAGTGGTGATCAACACTTCGATGAGTGTAAACCCCGAAGGCAGGTCCGGCCTCCGGTTCCGGGGAAACTCCGTCGTGCATTGTCGGCTCATACCATGGCCCTCTACTGGATCGTGACGGTTACGTCGCCCAAGAGTCCGGTCGCGACGGTTGCCTGTTGGTTGTTCCGATCGCGGATCGTGAGCGTGAACGCGTTTGGCTGCACGGTCCCGCGTGGCGTGATCGTATAGGGTCCCGCCGGCGCGGCGGCGGTAATCCCGACCGCGTTGTAGGACCCTCCGCCGAGATTGATGGTTCGGGTCCAGTTGATGGGCGCGCCGATCTGCACGCTGACGCTCCCTCCCGGCGGGCCGGCGACGGTGACGACCGTGATCTGCGCCTGAGTCGAGGTACTGACCGCCATCGAGCGCGCCTGGTTGATCAGCGCAAAGAGCTCGCTGGCCGCCGCGGAGCGCTGGTGCTGGATCGACCACGTCCGCATCGACGGCACGGCAATCGCCATCAGGGTTCCTATGACGGCAATGACGGTCAACAGTTCGATCAATGTCACCCCTCGTTGTGCCATGGCTCGTGCGGTCATGCGCCGGCCTTCACGGAAAATGTGACGGTTCCCTGGTAGCCCAGTCCGCGGTCGTCCTGGACCTGCACCGTCAGCCGATGGTCACCCGGCGTCACCCGCGCGAGCGGCCAATGGACTGTCCCGTCGGGCTCGACCGCCAGGCCCGGGGGTCCCTCGCGGAGCGTCACGGTGACCGCTTCCCCGTCGGGATCTGCGGCCACGATTCTCCCGGTCAATTCCTCACCGGTTCGGGCGAGGTCTTCGAGCCCCGACACGACGGTCGGCGGTCGATTCTGGATCACGACCGAGAGCGACCGCTCGCTGGCCAGGACGCGGCCGTCGTCCGCCCGCACTTCGGCGATGAGATGGATGCGATCACCCGTCCGGTAGTCGGCAAGAGCCAGTTCGGGACCCGTGTGGTCCGCGATCTCCGTCTCGTTGACGTGCCAGCGGTGTACGAGCGTCAAGCCCGGCTGACCCTGGGGCTGCCAGACCGCGGCGGCGACCAACGTCTGATCCTTCGTCGGCAGGCTCGGCGAGAGCGTGACTGGCTGGATCCAGGCCCGTCGCTCGTTCGGCGACGCCGTGGTCTTGAGTGCCGCCGCGGACGGGGCGGGCGAGACTGAGAGCGATCCTTCACCCGCCGGCGACGAGCACGCGACCGCGCCCGCCAGCAGCGCGATCGCGATCACCCGGCGGGCGGCGGACGCCGCGGCCGGGGGCGCGCCCCGGCCGCGGAAGGGTCCGTACGAGCAACCGCTCACTGGTTCGTCCCGAGGTTGAAGATCTCCCGCCAACTCCTCACCTTGAACCACCGGAGCGCCGACGGCTCGGTATAGCTGGGGTCGCCGATGTCGACGATCTTGCCGTCGAGCGTGGTGCCGTAGACGTGACCACGCGCGACATACACGCTACCCCGGAATTTCCCGCCGGCGGTGTATTTCCAGTTGCTTGCCTTGTCGGTGAGGCTGATCCCGCGGATGTTGCCGGTGTTATTGCTCGCGATGTCGTCCTTGAGATTCAGGCCCTCCACGCTCCCGAACGCGGTCCCAAAGTAGAGGGACCCCTGGGAGAAGGTCACCGCACCGAAGGTCTTCTCGCCTTGGTCGAGGGTGAACTCGTACGCGAGCGTGGCACCCCGAAGCTTTCCGCTCCCGTCGACCGTGTTGTAGGGGTCAAGACCCGTGATTTCGAGCACGTACACCGAATAGTAGTCGCTCGCGCTCGCCCACTGCGCCCCGCCCGTCCCCCAGGCGAGGTAGACGCGGCCATCCTTCACGACCACCGTCGGGGAGATGCCGATCGGTTGGTCGTGCCCCGACGCGTAACAGGGATCCGGCACGTTCGGATACGTCGTGCAGGGGTCTTTATCGCGCGAGGGCGCATACAGGGGGTTGATGTCGGCGATGACGTTCGAGGACGTCGTGCTCGTGGCGTCGGTAAACGTCGAGTCCGCGCGGATGATCACATCTTCTGAGCCGTTGCGGTCGTAGTCGGGCGCGGTAGGCAAGAGCCAGAGGTTGCCCTCCATGTCTCCCGCGACCACGTAGTCTTCGTCACCGTTCTGATCGACGTCCACCAGCGCGAGGCTGCCCGGCACGTCGTTGACGCCGGAGCGATAGACCCGCTCGAAGCGCCACCGCTGCCCGCCCGTCAGGAGGTCGAACGTGTAGATCTGAATTCCCCCGCAGAGGCTGCCGTCAACAAGCGGCACACCGTTATTGTCTTGACAGGCCTTTTTGTCCTTGAGCGCGGTCGTGACGAAGGCGCGGTACTCCCGCACGCCGGCGGCGTTTCTCACCCGGCCGATCGCCACCTTCGACCCGTTGCCCATGCTGACGATCTTGGACACGATGGCGTCGTCCTCGACCCCGCTGCGTTCCCAGAGCAGCGTCGGCGGCGTCACCTCCGGGTTGGTCACATCCAACGCCGCGATACTGTTCCCGCCAACTCCCATCGTGACGAGCAAGACGGTCTTGTACGTCCCGTAACCGATCGGATACTCGATTTCCGCGAACGCGACGGACGCATCGACCGCCGGATACGAGCTGTTGGTGTTGGGATCCCGGAAGTACTGGAGCCGCGGCAACTGGCTGCTGGGGATGTAGGCCCACAGCTCCGTCCCGGCGTCCGAGGCTTCCGGTAACTCCGCCGCCGTTTTTTTGCCCGCCTTCACGGCGTGGAGCATGCCGTCCAGCGCGCCGAAGTACGCCATCAGGGGCCGGGTTGTGTTCGTGAGCGTGCTGGGCCCAATGATGGCGGCGGTTGAATGCTCGATGCCGCCCAGCACGTTCTCCTTCTTCTCCCACGCTTCCGTGTTCGTGTTGTACTGCATGCCGTAGCGGCGACTGATGACATCTTGGGTCAACGCGAGCGTTCCCATTCCCATCCGAGGCTGGAAGCTCGCGGCATCCTCGAATACGAACCTCGTCATCGTGCAGTTTGAGCTGTCCAGGGTGGCTCCGCTCTCGAGGCCGGATGCCGTGCAGGCCCAGATACTCCGCTTGGGGTTGTCCTTGTCGAGTTCGTTTGCGTCGACCTTCTTATTACCGTTACCGTCCGTGTAATCCGTTACATTGGTGATCGCGGGAGCCGCGTCACCGGGGCTCAACGGATCGTTGCCGCCGAATGTATCCACCCGCTTGAGCCCTTTTTGAGTGAGGCTCAAGTCGGCGTTGACCTGGAATTTCCGGAAGTGGCCGTCGAAACTCGGGTACTCGAACGACCCCTGGTAGAGGAACTCTTTGAAAACGACGGGCGCCGACCGCACAAACTCGCGGTCCGTCACGGCGTCGAGCTGAAACACGGTGTTGAGCACGTACCGGATGCCCGCGCCCGAGGCCCCTTTCGGCGAGCACCCCGAAATGTACCCGCCGGTCGTCCCATCGCTCGCGGTGTTCTGATCGAGCAGGAATCCTTTCATCTTGATCTGGGATGCTGTACTGTAGTTGTTGTTCGGTTTGTCTTCGACATTCGCCGTTTCGGTCACGTCGTAGACGTCGGTCAATTTCGCACCGGCCACGTCCCACGTGGTGGCGGTGGTGAATTCCTTGATCTCCAGTTGGTTGGCGGTGTCGAGGTTCACCAGGTGAATGCCGGAGATGACCTTGTTAGTCACCACCGCGGTGGAGAGATCGAGTTTCAGGTTTCCGGACGTGGTGGTCTTCGTCTGAATGTTTCCCTGCGTAATGCTGGTTACCGTCAGAAAATAGTCCGTTCCGTTGAGCTTGTACTTGATCTTCAAGTCCATATTCATCCCGGTCATATCCGTGTCGAAGGTCAGCGTGACCTCGTGGTCGGATTTACCCGTCGTCGTGCCGCCGCTGGTGGTTCCACATTGGACGTAACTGTGGCCGCCGAGATAGACGACGTAGCCGTTCGTGATGTCCCCGTCCATGTGCCCGCCGACGTAGTAGTGCCACTGCGTCTTGGCGGCGTCGCCGTCCTTGTAGGCATGCAGGGCGGGCGGGGGCGTTGTTCCTGCGGGGACACCCGCGTCGTCGTACGTGAATACGGTGGTGTCGCCGTCATACCCCGTGTCCGCTTGCAGATAGGCGGTCTTCGGGTTGGCCGGTGCGGGGCTGAACGCCATCGCCAGCGGTCCGCCGGTTACGGTGATATCCCCGGTCTGAAACGGCCGCCAATTGTGCAGGTGGCCGCCCTGCGGATCGAAGGTGATCGCGCCGACCTGGACATAGGGCTGATCCAGCGCGTTCTGGTTGTAGTAGATTTTGGTGGGGTCGTTGGTGCCCCCGTTGTGACCGATGTCGAACTTGCTGATGAACCGACCGAACTTGCTCCATTCGAACGTCTCGATCCCCGCGCACTCGGCGAACAAGCTATTGCCGGTGTCGATGAAATCTCTCGCCGCCATCACGACGTCGTGCACGTCCTCAAGGGTGGCGCTCATCGTGCCGACGAGGGCGTTGAACGAGGCGTACTGACCGTTCTTCTGGAGGTAGTCCTGGTAGCCCACCCAGTGCGGGACCCAGAGCACGCGGTAGTTCGCCGTGGGCTTGCACCCCGTAAACGGCGGCGGGCATTTCGAGTAGTCAAAGAGCAGGCTCTTCCCCCCGAGAGCGGTACCGGCGAGGTCCTTAATGCCGCCGACTTCGTTGGGCGTCAGCACGTCGTACAGACACCCTTCTCCCGAGACGGGCGTGCCGTCGCAGGCCTTTCCGGTGATGTCCGTGAGGGGGTTCACGATCCCGGCGATCTTGAGGTACGACTCCAGGATTTTCGTCGCGTTGCCGGTGCGCGATTCGGAATCGTTCATCAACGCGATCTTGGGCGGCGTGCCGAACATCTCCCGCTGAACCTTACCCGTGAACGGAACTTTCGCGACGTGGAGGTTCACGTCCTGGAACCCGTTCGCCCAGATCGTCTTGGCCGCCGCCGCATAGTTGCTGTCGATCACGAAGGGACCGCCGATGTACTTGACCTGCTTGCCGACGGCGGGGTTCGCCCCGACGACCGGGATGGCAATTTCGCCCGTTGCCTTGTACTCCGTGGCCACCGGGTCGGTCGTGTTGTGGGAGATCGTCAGGTCCGCCGCGGTAATCGCGGTCTTCAGGTCATCGATGATCCAGTACACGGGGATGGGATCCGGAACCGGCTCGCCACCAACGAGGACGAGGACGCCGTTGGAGTCTGTCTGCTTGCGGTCGAGGAGCTTGTAGATGAACCCGTAGGCCTCGTACACGCCCCCGTCGGTGGACGGCTGGTACGCGTCGCCGTCCATCGGGATGATCAACGACCCCGAGCCGAACGTCCGCTCGATCGCCGCCTCGGCCGGAATCACGGCCGCTCCCCACAGTAGCAGGCCTATCACCGCACCTTTCGCCAGCGTCTTCATGAGCAGTCCTCCTTCACCTCGGGCGTTCATCCGTGCCTCACAGCGTCGTGGTGCTGTTCACATTGTTGACAACCTGGCCCCCCGAGCTCTGATCGGCGCTGGTACATGCGGCCGATACGCACTCCTGGGCGCCCACCGGGTCCGGCGGCACGTACTGGATCACGGCTTCGATCCGCTGCTGCACCGTCTGCAGCGCGCTGAGCTGCACCGTCCCCGTGGCCGTCACCATCACGGTTTTGTCATTGGGCGCGCCCACTTCGCTGATCGTGTAGTTGAACGTCAGCGGCGACGAGCCGGCGACTGGGGTCGAATAGTTTCGGTAAGTGACGGGGGGGGGGCCGGGGATGGTGCTGGAGGTTCCGTACGCTCCCGTCAGCACGCCGTTGACCACCGTCGCATCGAGCGCCGGCCACTGACCGCCCTGGACCGTTGCGACGTAGCTCTGCATGTCGTTGCGGACCTGCGTAACCGCGCTTTCGGCGGCGAAGAACGCGCGCGTGGACATCTTTTCGTACGCCGCGGTCTGCAGGTCGGCGCCCGACAGATTCAGCACCACGGCGCCGAGGAGGCTCAACACGACCAGCATGATCAGGCTCGTGATCAAGACGTAGCCTCGCTGATCCCGATAATGACTCGTTTCGCCTGTTCGTTCGGTGCGGGCCATCGTGCCACTCCTTCGTCCTTGGCCACGGAGTTGAGCAATATTAGTGCCGAGGGCCTCGGCCGCACGATGGCGTTACAATTCGCTGGGATAACAAGGGCGTTGGTGTGCTCGAGGCAGGAGGCCGGAGTCTGAGCCGCACTCGGGAACTGTGACCCCGGCTCATCAACTATGGCGCAAATTACCTAGGTCTCGGGCGACGAGCCGGCGTGGACGAGCGGAGAAACGCGGGCGCTACGCGGCGGGGGACATCGCGCCGGGGTCGCTACCCTCACGGGAGACGCCCGGGCGTTCAATGCCGTACTCTTTGATCTTCGTGAGCAGTGTTTTGTAGCTGACGCCAAGGATTTGCGACGCCCGGCTCTTGTTCCCGCCGGTCTGTTTGAGGATCTTCCGGATCATCCGCGTTTCGGCCATGCGCGTCGCGGCGGCGCTCACCTCGTGGAGCGACCCTTCCAGGGGAATTTCGCGCGCCTGGATTTCTCCCAACTCCTGCTGCCGGATCCCGAGGTGCCCTTCCTCGATCACCTCGCCATCGGTCAGGATCACGGCGCGCTCGATGCAGTTTTGCAATTCGCGGATATTGCCCGTCCAGAGATGGTTGACCATCACCTGCCGCGCGCCCTCGGACAGCGTTTTGAGCGGCCGTTTCAACTCCCGGCAGTAATGGCTGAGAAAATAGTCGACGAGAGCCGGGATGTCGTCTCGGCGGTCGCGCAGGGGGGGGATCGTGATGGGCAGCACGCTCAACCGATAAAAGAGATCTTCCCTGAACGCGTGCTGCGCGATCGCCGCCCGAAGGTCCTTGTTCGTCGCCGCGACGACTCGCACGTCGATTTTCACCCGCGCCGTGCCCCCGACCCGGCAGAATTCCTCGCCTTCCAGCACCCGCAGGAGCTTGGACTGCAGCCCCAGATCCAGGTCGCCGATCTCGTCGAGAAAGATCGTGCCGTGATCCGCCAGCTCGAATTTGCCGATGCGCCGGTCAGTCGCGCCCGTGAACGCGCCCCGCTCGTGGCCGAACAACTCGCTCTCCAACAGCTCCTTCGGAATCGCGGCGCAGTTGATCGCGACGAACGCCCCGTCGCGACGGGGACTCAGCCCGTGGAGCGCGCGCGCGAAGAGTTCCTTTCCGGTCCCGCTCTCGCCGAGCAGGAGAACGGTCGTCCGGCTGGGCGCCACCCTGGTGATCTGGTCGACAACGGCCAGCACGCGAGGGTGCTTGCCGATGATGCGAGGCAACCCGAGCTGCGTCGCCGCCTCCTCCCTTAACAAGAGGTTCTCGGTGATCAGGCGTTGCTTTTCGAGAGCGCGCTGGATCAGAAGGAGCAGGTGGTCCGGGTCGAAGGGCTTGGTGAGAAAGTCGTGCGCGCCGTTTCTGACGGCCTTGACCGCGGTCTCGATCGTCCCGTGCGCGGTCATGAGGATGACCGGCAGCAGACTGTTCTGGTCTTTCGCCGCCTGCAAGACGTCGAGACCGCTCTTGTACGGAAGCTTCAGGTCCGTCACCACCAGATCGATCTTCCGCTCGCGCAGCCGTTGCAGCGCTTCGCGGCCGTCCCGCGCCCGGATCACCTCATAGCCGTGGGCCGTCACGGCCGACACCAGCATGTCGGCCATGCCGTCGTTGTCTTCGGCGATCAGGATTGTCAGCATCAGCTCGTCACCCCCTAGGCCGCCTCGCCAAGCCGGTCACGGCGTCCGCTCGACGCGGCGAGGACCGGCATGGTCACGGTGAACGTGGTCCCCACTCCCTCCCGGCTGGTCACGTGAATCCGGCCGCCGTGGGCGAGCACGATCTTGTGAACGAGCGCCAGACCCAGCCCGTGGCCGTTGGCTTTCAGCGTGAAGAACGGGAGAAAGATTCGATCCAGGAATTCGGCCGGTATCCCGACCCCGGTGTCGCCGACCGCCAGATCGATCGCGTTCGGCTGTGCGGACGAGACCGTGGCCTCGACGGTAACGGCCCCGCCCTCCGGCATCGCCTCGATCGCATTTTGGACGAGGTTCTTCACCGCTTGTCGCACCAGCGTGTGATCCCAGTTGACCTCGGATGGAACCCCCGGCGACACCGTCACGTTCACGCGCACGTCCGATCGAGCGGGTCTGAGCGACGTGGCCTCTTTGATCAGCTCGCGGAGGTTCAGCGGCTCGCGTTGAGGTTCCAGGTCGCGGCCGAACGCGAGCAGGTCATCGATCAGGCGCTGCATCGCCGACAGCTCCCGAATAATCGCTTCAACCATCGGGCCGCCGCTGTCGCCCTCCGGGAGGCGTTTCGCCAGAAGCTTCACCCAGCCCAGGATCGTTCCCATGTAGTTCCGGAACTCATGCGCGATGCCCGCGGACATTTCCCCCAATACCGAGAGGCGACGCTCGAATTCGACCTGCTCCTCCAGGCGCTGGATCTCCGTGAGGTCGGTGAACACGACGGTGACCCCGATGACGCGATCGGCCTGGTCCCGGAGGAGCGCGCTGGAGAGCCCCACGCACCGTCGGTCGGTCCCCCGGAGAAAGTTCCACTGCCGGCGGGAAATCGGCACTTGTTCGGCCAGCGATCGGCCGACCATCGCCGCGATGGGGCTTGCTTCGCCGAAGATCTGGTCGCACGGGTTCCCGACCACGTCGCCCGCCGCCCGGCCCAGGATGCGCTCAGCCGCGACGTTGAAGGTGGTGATGGTCCCCCGCGGGTCGCAGGTGATGATCCCGCTCGGGATGCTCCGCAGGATGTTCTCGTTGTACCGCTCCACCCGCTCGGCGCGGCTCACCGCTTCCGCCCGTAGCCGGTCGAGGTCCGTCTCCTTGTCCTTTAAGGTCCGCAAGACCCGCTGAAACGTCTCCATCACAAAGCCGGCGCGCTCGTTCTCGGACGAGGATTGCGCAGGGCGGCCGATTCGACGGGCGATAAGGATCGCCAGTCCCATGACACCCAGGGCCACGGCCACGGAGATGTCGACGAACGCGAGCGGCGCCGCCGCTGCGGGAGTGATCCGCTGGCGGAATAGAAGCAGCAGCGACGTCAGGCACAGCGCGATCCCCAGCCACACCACGACACCAGCGCGATCGACGAAGCGGGACATGCCAGGCGCTAGGCTCCAAGCCGCAGGTACCACGCAATCAGCTCCGGCCCGGCGAATAGCGCCGAAACCGCGCCCACCGCGAGGAATGGACCGAACGGGATGGGATCCTCCCGGCGTTTGAGTTTCAGCGCCATCAGCGCGAGGCCCACGAGCGAGCCGCCCAGGGCGCCGACGAACACGGTCACCAATACGGCTTTCCAGCCCAGAAAGGCGCCGATCATGGCCAGCAGCTTCACGTCCCCCAACCCCATTCCTTCCTTTTTGAGGACCCACTCGCTGGCGACCGCCACGGCGTAGAGCAACCCTCCACCGAGGGCCGCGCCGATCACCGCGTCGACGAAACTCCCCGTCAGAACGGTGGCGGCCGACACCAAGCCGACCACGATCCCCGGCAAGGTGATTCGATTCGGGATGATCTGATGGTCCCAGTCGATGAACGTCACGACCACCAGGGCCGAGAAAAACACGCCGTAGATCAGCGCATCGGGCGTCCATCCGAACCGGCGCCACAGGAGAACGTACCCGAGGCCGTTCAGAAGCTCGACGGCCGGATACCGAATCGAAATGGCGGCGCGGCAGCCACGGCACCGACCGCGCAGCCACAGAAACGACAGGAGGGGCACGTTATCGAATGCCCGAATCAGCGCGCCGCAGGCGGGACAATGGGACCGCGGCCTGACGAGAGACTCGCCGCGCGGTAATCGATGGATGCACACGTTCAGAAAACTCCCGATCACGGCGCCCAGGGCGCCGATCAGGAGGGTCAGCTCCCACTGGGGCGGCATACCGATCTCCAAGCGCAGGAAAGATATCACACGACCCGGCGAGCGGCAAGAATTCAGCGCATTCGGACTAGGATCCTGCCCGAGTCATCGGGTGTTCGAGCCTGTTCAGGAATGCGTCAGATGCAAGGCGGAGCGAGGAATCCCCTCTAGCGTGACGGACGAATGCTGCTTCCCGCCGGAGCGTACTGGGTCGTACGTGAGGAGGGATTCCGCAGCGACAACGCCGCAGATGACCATTCATGGACAGGCGTCTAGGGCGCGCCGCTCAGTCCAGGTCGATGGGTCGGATGGGCGGCGGGGCGGACGGATCGACTCGTTTGAGCGCTTCTTTCACTTTTTCGTCGAGCACGCGCCCTCGGTCGTTCAACGCGCGGCGCTCTCGCTCAAAGCGCTCCGCCACCTCCTGCCGCTTGGTCTCCGAGTGTTTCACCAGATCATCGAGCGACGGCGGCGCCGGCGGGGGAACCGGTTGGTGCCACAGCACCGTCCCGCTGGCGGGGTCGACGACCAACTCGGCCTGGCAGCCGGGGCAGATCACCGTGAGTCGAGCGGGCGATTCGCGATGAGAATCATCGGTCACCATGGTCCGTACTGTACCACGCGGGATGATTGTTCGTCTGCTCCTCCCTCACGACCTCCACGATCCGAACAAGAATGGCGAATCTTGTTTTTTTCTCCTTTACATCATTGGCGGGCCTATGCTATGTAAAACGGCGTCACGAAGCTGACGCATGACAACCATTGGGCCGAGGTGCACATGCGACTGACGCGACTAGAGATCACCGGGTTCAAATCGTTCGGCGAACAGACGATCCTCTCGTTTCAGCCTGGGATCACGGCGATCGTGGGGCCGAATGGGTGCGGGAAGAGCAACATCGCCGACGCGATCCTCTGGTGCCTCGGCGAGCAATCCCCGAAGACGCTCCGGGGCGACCGGATGGAAGACGTGCTCTTTAACGGAAGCGCGCAGCGGGCACCGACCGGATTGGCCGAGGTGGCGCTCACCCTGAGCGGCGTCCGCCGGGGAGAGCTCGACGGTCCGGCCGGCGAGTATACCGAGATCACCATCACCCGGCGACTCTACCGATCCGGAGAGAGCGAGTACCTCATCAACCGGGTTCCGTGCCGGTTGAAGGATGTCCGCGACCTGCTTATCGAAACCGGCGCAGGCGCCAAGGGTCACACGGTGCTGGAGCAAGGCAAGGTCGACGCGATCATCAACGCGTCGCCGCTCGAGCGGCGCGTGCTGGTCGAAGAGACGGCAGGGATTACCAAATACAAAATCCGCAAGACCGAAGCGCTGCGCAAACTGGATTCGACCGAGCAGAACCTCCTGCGTGTCCGCGACATCATGGGAGAGGTCAAGCGTCAACTGTCCTCTCTCGACCGCCAGGCCAAGAAAGCCGAGCGGTACCGCCAAACATACGACGAGCTGAAAGCCCTCGAACTCCGGGCGGCCACCACCCGGTTCCAGGAGTGGAGCGTGCAAGCCGCGGAGCTGAGCTCGGCGGTGGATCGAGAGCGCGTGGAGGAGGCGCGGCTGCTGGCCGCCCTGGGTTCGACCGAGGTCACGATCGAAGCCCACAAAGCCGAGTTGGGCGATCTCGATCGCCACCATCAGGAGGCTCAGGCGCAGTTCGTCGAGGGGGAAACGCGCGCGCAGGACGCGCGCCATCGGTTGGATTTCCTCGCCGCCCAAACCGAGGAGTGGCGCGGCCAACGCGAGGCGCTGGCTGCCGAGCTTGAGGCGCTGGCGCGCGCGCTCGTAGATCGCCGGGACGAAGCCGCCCGGTGCGCGGTCGAGTGGGAGTCGGCCGCGGCTGCGATCAAGGACGACGAGGCACAGCTCGCGTCACGCGAAGAAGCCGTCCGGGTGTTCGAGCAGCAATTGGCCCACGCGGCGGCGGACATCGAGCAGACTCGACACCGGATCTTCCAGGCGCTTTCGGGCATCGCGGCCGCAACCAACGCGTTGACGACACTCGCGAGCCGGCGGGAGGAGCTCGAGAAGCGGCGCACGCGCTACGAGGACGAGAGCGCCGCCGCGCGCGCCGAAATCCTCCAGAAACACACCGTGCACCAGAACCTTGAGGCGGCCCATCAACTCCACGCGCAGTCGCTCGCCTCGCGGGAGGCGGAACGGGCGGCCGTGCGGGACGCCTCAGTGGGACGGCAGGCCGCCCTCCACGAGGGAGAGGCGGTCCTGACCGCCCGCCGCGACGACCTCACCCGGTTGCGCGCCACGCTCGACTCGCTGGCGGCTCTGCAGCGCGACCTCGTCGGCTACGACGAAGGCGTGCGCCACGTGCTCCACGGCGGGGACCCCACGGCCGCGGCCGGACTGTTGGGAGTGGTCGCCGACGTGCTCGACATCCCTCCCCACTATGAACGCGCGATCGAGGCGGTGTTGGCCGACCGACTGCAGGGCGTCGTGGCCGAGGGACACGACCACATCATGGCAGCGATCGGGGTCCTGGACGCCCACAACGCCGGCCGCGCCACGTTCGTGCCTCGGGCCCCGCGCCTCGACGCGACGACGGCGCTCCCGGACCTGCCCGTCCTGTCCGAGATCCACGGGGCGGCGCGCGACTTGGTCGGATGCCGCCCGGGGTTTGAGGATTTGCGCGCGGCCCTGCTGGATCGGGTCGTCATCGTGACCGACCGCGCGACCGCCCGGCAATGCTGGGAGGACGACCGGCACGGCATGACATGGGTGTCGGTCTCCGGAGAGGTGTTCGCTCCCTCGGGCGTGGTCAGCGGCGGCGCGGGCCCCCGCGCGGGGCTGAGCCTGCTCGAGCGGAAGCGGACCATCAAGGCCCTCGAAGTCGACGTAAAGAACGCCGAGGACGCCATCGCACCGCTGGAAGCCTCGGTCGCCGCCCTCCGAGCGGCGCTCGATGCGGATCGCCGGACGCTTGGACAACTCGAAGACGCGCTGCGCGAGGGCGAGCTTCGGCTGGTGCACGAGCAAAAAGCGGCCGAAGCCGTTGCCCAAGAGATCCTTCAACTGGACAGGCGGCTCGCGCTGCTCACGCTCGAAGAAGAAGCGGCCGGCAACGAGCTCGCCGCGATGGCGGCCTCGGTCGCGGAGGCGGAGTCGGCCCTTTCTTCCCACGAGGACACCAAGGCTCGGGAGGAGCGATCCTTGCTCGCCCAGTACGAAGCGGCGTCCCGGCTCAAAGGCGCTCTGACCGAAGCGACCGGCGCCGTCACGGATGCACGGCTCGGGCTGGCCACCCGTCGCGAGAAGATCGAGTACCTCGCGTCCACGCGCAACACGCTTGCCGATCGGATCGACGAGATCAGCCGGCAGGTGACCGCCAAGCAGGCGGCCGGCGATCAGCTCGAATCCCGGCTCGCCTCGGCCGTCCAGGAACGCGAACGCGTGACCGAGGCGCTGAGGAACGCCGAGAGCGACGTCGCGCGCTTCCGACAGCGCGTGGCGGAGGTCGGCGAGGCGAAGTCCAGACAGGCACATCGCATCCGAGAGCTCGAAGACGCCGCGCGTGTGACGCGCCGCGAGGCCGACGCGCTCCAACAGCGCCTCCAGGCCTTGACCGTCTCCCAGGCCGAAACGCGGTTGCGGGCGAGCCAGCAGGTCGACGAGATTCTCGATCGGTATCACGTCGATCTGGCCACGGTATCCCTCGACGCCCTCCCCCCGCCCCCGTGCGACCCCGATCAGATCGACGCCGGCGTCGCGCGGTTGAAAGATGCCCTGGCCCAGCTCGGCGGCGTGAACCTGTCGGCCATCGATGAGTACCGCGAACTGGAGGAACGACACTCGTTTCTCGCGGCCCAGGAAGCCGATTTAACCCAGTCGGTCGCGAATCTCCACGCTGCCATCGCCAAGATCAACGAGACGACCCGCGATCTCTTTCTGGAGGCGTTCCACGCGCTCAACGGGAAGTTCGGCGTGGTCTACCAGACGTTCTTCGAGGGTGGTCACGCCGAACTGCGCCTCGCCGACGACGGCGATCCGCTGGAGTGCGGCATCGACATCGTCGCCCAGCCTCCGGGCAAAAAGCTGCGGCACATCTCGCTGCTCTCCGGCGGCGAGAAGGCTCTCACCGCTATCTCGCTGCTGTTTTCGAGCTTTCTCATCCACCCGAGCCCGTTCTGCGTGTTGGACGAGATCGACGCGCCGCTCGACGAGGAGAACGTCCGGCGGTTCACGCGGGCACTGAGGCCGATGACCGCCCACTCGCAGTTCCTCGTCGTCACGCACAACCGGCGGACCATGGAGCAGGCGGACGTGCTGTACGGGGTCACGATGGAAGAGCCGGGGGTGTCGAAGTTGGTCTCCGTCAAACTGCACACGGAGCGAACGAACCTAACTCTTGAGGTCGAAACAGAAACCGAGGAAATCTCGATCTGACGGGGCGGCCTTCGGCGCGCCGACGGCGCTGGATCAGCGGTCTTCGAAATCGGTCGGTTTGAGGTCTTCCAGCCAGGCCTGAACGCGCTCGGCCTCCGAGCCCGCCAGCAGCTCCTGCCGAGCGAAGATTGGCGCGCCGCTCCGAAGCGACAACGCGATCGCGTCGCTGGGGCGGGCATCGATCGTCAGCTCCCGCCCATCCGCTTCCATATGGATCGTCGCGTAAAACGTGTTTTCCCGCAGCTCGTTGACCACGACCTTCTTCACCGTGGCCTTGAGGCGATCCAACATCCGGCGCAGCAAGTCATGGGTGAGCGGTCGAGGAGCCGAAATGCCCTCGACGGCGACCCGGATCGCGTTGCCTTCGCTCATGCCGACCCAAATCGGCAGGGTCCGCAACTTGGTCTCATCCTGCAGCACGACGATGTGAGACTCCGTGGTCGGGTCGGCGAGCACCCCCTGGACCGAGAGTTGGATTTCCACGGCGGGCGCCTTTAGAGGGCCTTCGCCGCGGGCGCCAGCGTGAAGGGGCACTGAATCGTGGCCAGTTGCAGACGGGGCGCCACGCGTGCACGCGGACGGCCGTTCGCCACCTTGCGATAGATCCCGTGAGCCCCGCCGCGGTTGGCGTCGTAGTAGGCGGCGATCTTAAAGTGGTACCGGTCCAACGACCCCGACATCGTTCGATCCGTGTTCACCGTCCACCCGCGGCTTCGGCGGTTCTCGTTGATCGCGATGACCACCTGCAGATCGTTGGGGTCCATGTACTCGATGTCGTCGCGGCTCAACGACACCTCCGCCCGCACATCGCCGTACATCGTGTGCGAGTGGTAGTCTCCCAACACATCCAAACGCGGGAAGTGCTTCAACACCTCTTGCATGAGCTGCCATTTATCGCTTCGGAGCTCGGCGAAATTATGGCCACGCTTCACGCTCTGATAGGGAATCGCGTGTTCGACGACGTACTTCTCGGCGGTGCGATACCCCAGCAATAACCCGAAACATTCCTTCTTGTAGACCTCGACGGTCGAGAGCACCATTCCCATGAAGACGTTCTCGCTCAGGTACGCCTGCATCGGCGTGTTCGACGTGATCGAATTGTCGCGCACTCGAGTCTCCCCTCGTTCATCGTTCGTTTCACCGTTCCAGCCGGCCAGACACGGGGCGAGCACCCGTGTCACGACACCTGCCCTGGTCTTACGCATCGTACCGGCCGAAGTCCTCGGGACGGAGATTTTCTAGCCACCGATCCAGTTCTTCGGAGCTGTGCTTCTGGATCACGTCGCTCTCCACAAAGATCGGGCTCTCGCCCTTCAGCGCCAGCGCGATCGCGTCGCTGGGCCGGGAATCGACGGTGATCTCCGCGTCGTGGTGGGTCAGATGGATTTTGGCGAAATAGGTGTTGTCCTTCAGGTCGGTGATCACCACGCTGATGATCTTCGCGTCGATCGCGTCCAGCACGTTCTTGATCAGGTCGTGCGTCATCGGGCGAGACAGCTTCACGCTCTCCAGGGCCAGGCTGATGGCGTTCGCCTCCGGCTTGCCGATCCAGATCGGCAACGTGTCCTGGCCCTCTTCCCCGCGAAGAACCACGATATAGCTGTTCGGGGGATCGAACATCAGCCCTCTCACCTTCATCTGGGTTAACATCGCTCCCCACCCGTGTGAACGGCGGACACCTTGGATGAGTAGATTATGTAGCACCAATCAACGGGGGTTGTCAATGACGCCGATTTCTCTTTGCAATCAACTAGTTAATCGGTGAATTTGTGTCGGCCGGTGGAGCTATGCTATTGTACCACGTCGATGCGGGGTGGTGGCCATGGACGTGGGTTTCGTTCAAAACTCTCCCCTATTCGGTCGGGTCAAAACCAACCTCGACCGCGTCGCCGATCTCCTGAAACGGGTGGATGCCGACCTCATGGTCCTCCCCGAGCTGTTCGCCACCGGTTATCAGTTCGCATCCCGCAAAGAAGTGGATCGCGTGGCGGAGGCGGTCCCGGACGGCCCTACGACGAAACGCCTGATCGCTCTCGCTCGCCAGCGTCGGTGCGTGATTGTGGGAGGGCTGGCCGAGCGGAAAGGCCGTCACCTCTACAACTCGGCGGTCGTGGTCGGCCCCAAAGGCTTTCTCGGTGTCTACCGTAAAAGTCACCTGTTTTATGAGGAAACGCTCTGGTTCACCCCGGGGAACACCGGTTTCCGGGTCTGGAACGCGGCCGGGGTCACCCTGGGGGTCATGATCTGTTTCGACTGGTTTTTCCCCGAATCGATGCGCTGCATGGCGCTCGCCGGGGCGGATATCATCTGCCATCCGTCCAACCTGGTCCTGCCCCACGCACCGAACGCCATGATCACGCGGTGCCTGGAAAACCGCGTCTTCGCGGTGACCGCGGATCGCGTGGGAGCGGAGGAACGCGCCGACAAGGAGCGGCTGACCTACATCGGGTCCAGCCAGATCGTGAGTCCGCAAGGCGAGGTCCTGATCCGTGCCTCGACCGACCGGGAGGAGGTGCGCACGATCACGATCGACCCCAAGGACGCCAGACGGAAAACCATCAACCGCTACAACCATCTCTTCAGCGATCGGCGCGTCGAGTTCTACGACACGCTGGTGCACCCGTCGCCCGAGTCGGCGCACCACCGGCCGAGCGCTCTTCCTCAAAAAAACACGCGCGAGGGGCGCGGACGGAACATCCGTCCCGGATGACCCGGCACGAGATCCACCAGGCGATCGTCGTCCTCAGACGCGAGATCCATCGGTGGCCCGTGCCGGTCGTCGGCGTCATTGCCAACCAGACCCGCGACCCGTTTCAGATCTTGGTGTCGTGTCTGTTGAGTCTTCGCACAAAGGACGCGACGACCGCCTCCGCGTCCATGCGCCTCTTCGCGCTGGCTACGACGCCCCAGGCGCTCGTGGCGCTCCCGGTGGCGGCGATCGAGCGCGCGATCTATCCAGTCGGGTTTTACCGGACCAAGGCCCGTCGTCTCAACGCCCTGTGTCGAGATCTACTGGCGCGCC
>MHEO01000051.1:0-5994 GCA_001803875.1 Nitrospirae bacterium RIFCSPHIGHO2_01_FULL_66_17
GCTCCCGCAGATCGCGCGCGACGAGATCGGCGCGGTCACCGGCGTCGCCACGGCGATCGCGGTCCTGTTCATCGTCATCGTTGCGCTGGCGGGGTTGGGCCTCGCGGTGGTGAACGCGCTCGCTCACAACGCGTGGGGCACGTTCACGCTGGCCATGACGATCCCCATCGCGCTCGTCATGGGGCTGTACCTCAACCACTGGCGCCCGGGCCGAGTCGGGGAGGTCTCGCTGATCGGCGTCCTGCTCCTGCTGGCGGCGATCGTCCTGGGGCGGCCGGTCGCGGCGTCGGCGGTGGGAACGTGGTTTGATCTCGGCCGCGAGAGCCTGATCTGGTGGCTCGCGGGCTACGGGTTTCTGGCGTCGGTCCTGCCGGTCTGGCTGCTGCTTGCGCCCCGCGATTACCTCTCCTCGTTCATGAAGGTCGGCGTGGTCGTCCTGTTGGCGGCGGGCGTGGTCGCGATGGCGCCGGAGCTGCAGATGCCGCCCACGACCGCCTTCGTCGACGGCGGCGGGCCGATCATCCCGGGCACACTCTTCCCCTTCGTCTTCATCACGATCGCGTGCGGCGCGATTTCGGGGTTTCACTCGCTCATCTGCTCGGGCACCACGCCCAAGATGCTCGATCGCGAGGGCCACGCGTTGGTGGGTTACGGCGCGATGCTCATGGAAAGCTTCGTCGGCGTGATGGCGCTGATCGCGGCGTCGATCCTCATCCCCGGCGATTACTTTGCGATCAACACCACGCTGCCCGCGGAGCGATTGACCGCGATGGGATTTCCGCCGGTCGAGGTGGGCGAGCTGTCGCAGATGGTGGAGACAAACGTCCAGGGCCGTCCCGGCGGCGCGGTCTCGCTCGCGGTAGGCATGGCGACGATCTTCGCGTCGGTCCCCGGCCTGCGCGGGCTGATCGCGTACTGGTATCAGTTCGCCCTGCTGTTCGAGGCGCTCTTCATCCTCACCACGATCGACGCGGGCACGCGGGTGGCGCGGTACCTCATCCAGGACGTGGCCGGCGCGGCCCATCCACGCCTGGGCGATCTGAACTGGATGCCGGGCGCGGCGGCCGCGAGCGCGCTGGTCGTGGCGGCGTGGGGCTATCTGATCGCCAACGGCTCGATCTCCACGATCTGGCCGATGTTCGGCGCCGCCAACCAGTTGCTCGGGACGCTCGCGCTGTGCGTGGGCACCACGCTCCTCATCAAGATGGGCAAGGCCCGCT
Source organism: Nitrospirae bacterium RIFCSPHIGHO2_01_FULL_66_17 (assembly GCA_001803875.1). Lineage (GTDB taxonomy): Bacteria > Nitrospirota > Nitrospiria > 2-01-FULL-66-17 > 2-01-FULL-66-17 > 2-01-FULL-66-17. The sequence continues at coordinate 1,221 of MHEO01000051.1, forward strand.
ACCTCGGCGTGACGGCAATCCCGATGGTCTTCGTCGGCACGGTGACGCTCACCGCGTCGTGGCAGCTCTACGGCCTTTTTTCGGCCAGGGCCGCCGCCGCGACGACCGCGAAAGACGCCTTCAACTTCCGGTTGGACGCCGCGCTGGTCGCGTTCGTGGCCGTGCTCGCGGTGATCATCCTCGCGGATTCCGCGCGGCAATGGTACGGCTACCTCGTCCGGAAACACCCGTACCGAACGACCGAGGTGATGGGAGCCGAGGTCTACCCCATGCCGACCGACCCCACCCTGTGATCGCTTAAGATGACCATCACTGCTTTGCCCCGCCCGTTCGTCGCCGTGATCGGGCGTCCCAACGTCGGCAAGTCGACGCTGTTTAATCGCCTGGTCGGCCATCGCCTCGCGATCGTGCAAGACGAACCGGGCGTGACGCGCGATCGCAACTACCACGCGGTGGAGTACTGCGGGACGCGCTTCACGCTGATCGACACCGGCGGGATCGTCCCCGACCACGTGCCGGCCACCCCGCCCTTCTCAGGCCGGGAGGGGACGGGCGGAGGGGAACAGCTCTTGGCTCAGGTCCAGCGCCAAACCGATTTCGCGATCGAAGAGGCGGACGTGCTGATCTATATGATGGACGCCCGCGAAGGCCTGACCGGGGTCGACCTCGAAATCGCCGAGCGCCTGCGGAAGGTGACCAAGCCGGTCTGGTACGCCGTCAACAAGATCGACGGCCCCAAGCACGACGACAAGCTCTACGACTTTTACCAATTGGGCGTGGAGCGGCTCTTTCCCCTCTCCGCGGAGCACGGCTACGGCTTGGACGACCTGTTGGAGGCGGCGATCCCGAAGCGGACCGAGGCGCCCGCGGAGCCGCCGCCCGACCAGATCCCCCGGATCATCGTCCTTGGCCGACCCAACGCCGGCAAGTCCACCCTGATCAACACGGTCCTGGGCGAGGAGCGGCTCGTGACCAGCGAGGTGCCCGGCACGACCCGCGACACCATCGACACCGTGGTCGAGCGGGGGGAAAAGACCTACCGCTTCATCGATACGGCCGGCATCCGGCGGCGCGGCAAGGTCGGGCGCGGGGTGGAGCACTTCAGCGTCGCGCGCGCGCAGGACGCGCTGGCGCGGGCCGATCTCGCGCTGATCCTGATCGACGCGAGCGAGGGCGTGGTGGAGCAGGAAACCAAGATCGCGGGCGAGGCGCTCGCCGCCGGCAAGGCGTGCATCCTCCTGATCAACAAGTGGGATCTCAAGCCCCGCGGGGAAGAGGCCAAGGCCGAGTTCTCGGCCGACGTCGCGTACAAGTTTCCATTTTTAGCGCACGCCCCCGCGCTCTTCATTTCGGCGCTGAAGGGCACGGGGGTGGGGAAGATTTTCGCGGCGATCGACGACGTCATGGCGGCGTACACCAAACGCGTGACGACGGGGGACCTCAATCGCTTCTTCGACAAGGTGATGCGGGACCATCCGCCGCCGATGTCCAAGGGCCGCAATGTGCGCCTCTATTACATCACCCAGGCCAGAATCAAACCGCCGACGTTCGTCGCGTTCAGCAACGACGCCTCGGGCCTGCCCGCGAACTACCACCGCTACCTGGAGAACGCGCTCCGCAAGCAATTCGGATTCGCGGGTACGCCGATCAAGATTGTCGTTCGAACGAGGCGGGGGAAGTCCTAGGAGCCGACTCTGGGCCGCGGCTGCCCTCCCTGGCGTCCGCGCCCGTTGTGCCTGGCCTAAACCGTTCGGCGGCTGTGTCTCACGCCGCCTTCGAACGAACCCGGTAGTCCACGTTGTCCTGCACCCACTTCCACAGGCGATCCTGCTGGTCGATCGCCATGCCGGGCTGGAGCTGTTCCGTCCAGCCCTTCATGACCTCCGCGTCGACGGTCCAGAGGCGGACCCGCTGGCGCGGGACGTGTTTCCGCCAGTTCTCACCGACCTTCGGATTCGCGTACGCGAGGCGGAGCGTGAGATTCCGCGACAGGTACTCCAGCGAGCTGAGGTCGATTGCCCGGTAGGGGGCGTCCGATCCGGCCGCCGCCACGCGCCCTGCGTCCGGGACGCCGTCGCTGACCACCATCAGGGTGATGGGGGCGAGGATCAGGTTGCGCTCCTTCGCGATCCGCGCGACCTGCTGGAAGAACGAATTGAAATCGGTCATCGTGTCGGTCGGCGGAAACCACGCCCGCAGGTCCGCCTCGATCTGTTCAATCGTCTTGCCCGCGAAATCGTGGATGGGGTGGAACGCCTTCGGTTCGTTGCGGTCCTTGCCACCGATGGCTCCCACGAACAACTCGCGTGGCTGGGCCAGGCCGCCCAGTTGGTTGAGGTGGCCGTAGAGGTAGTGGGCCATGAACGTGAGCGCGTTATCGTAGTAGCCCGAGCCGCGGAACGAGCCGCTGGTGTCCACGCCGACGAACAAGGCGAGCCGCGGTTGGCGCGGACCCGACTGGGGGTTGCACCCCGCGACGGTCAGCGACAGGAGGAGGGCGCCGATCACCCAGGCGAATCCCGTGGCGCGTCGCGTGGCGTTTCGCCGTGCCCACCCCGCGGTCATGGGTTCACCTTTTTCGGTTGCATCTGCGCGGCGGCGAGGAGCTCGCGGGTTTCCATCACGGCCTTGAGGCTCTTGAAGGGCAGGCTGAAGATCGGGCGCGCCGCGACCAGGATCAGCCCGAAGTTGACCATCGCGGCCAACACGTGCAAGGCCGGCAGCGCGAGATACTCAAGCAACTCGTCGCTCTTCTCGTGCAGCCACCCGATCTCGCGCTTGAAATCCTCGACCGGGGCGCGCCACCACGCGGGGCCCTCGACCGCCGCTTCCGCGGCCGCCGCCTCCGACACAACCATCGGTCTCCGGGAGATGAAGGCGAGCAGGGGGGGCGTGCCGAATTGTCCGAAGAGGAACCACGTCATGCCGCGGATGCCCAACCAGCCGAACGTCGCCACCGAGAGCGTGAACCCGATGCCCAACCGGAGTTCCTCGCTGGTCTGCTGGGCGATCCACGGCGTGATCGCGTCCACCAGCTCGCGATAGAGGAACATGACCTCGAAGAACATGACGAAGAGTTCCACGAGGACCATCTGCACCAGGAACTTGATCTCGCGCGCCTTGATCGCCTCGATGAGGGCCTGGATGCAGGCGAAGCTGCCCATGATGAGGAGGAACAGGAACATCGACAGGATCGGTCCGGTGAGGATGGGAGTTTCCACGCCTGCGATATCGGCCAGGACCTCCGACACGGTCGGGAACAGCGTGTAGGTGAAGATCGTGGTCTCGATCGCGCACCAGAAAAGCAGCATGAGAAACGCGATCCACGGCACGCCGGGCTTGAAGTAGCTCGTCGTCATCTTTCCGGTCATGGTGAACGGGAGGATGAGGGCCTGACGACCCGTTTCCATGACCAGTTTCAACGCGAGGCGGACCAGCGTGAACGCCCACCCCATCGCCACGGCGGCGACGCGGAACAGGCCCACCCAGTAGAGCCAGACCGCCCGGGTCCCATCCCACCACGCCAGCACCACGGTGGAGAAAAAGTGCACCCGGTGCGACCGAAACGGCAGCGTGTAGATCGAAAGCTGCGTGCACCACACCGCGCCCACCCAGAGCAGGACGGGAAAGAGGAGGAAGAGATACTTCCCCGCGGCGGCCCAGCCGGTGTCGGAATACAGGAAGAAGGCGAGGATCAGCTCCTGCATCCGCGGAATCCAGGCGATCGGGGCCATGAGGAACTCGACGACGGCTCTCCAGTGTTCGGGGACGATGGCGATCAGACGCTCAGACATGGGAACCTCCTTGGTTCTCCGCTCGCCCGAGACTCGGGCCCACCGAAAACCGAAGGCCAACGGTAACAGGAAACCGCCATCCGTCAAGCTTGCGAGGACGCGGGGGCGCGCCGGTCCGCCGCTTGACAGCGTCTTTCGGCATCGAGTAGGGTGGAGCGCGGTGCAGTTTCTTGCCGCATGGCGTGTTCATAGGACGTTCTGACGGGTGCTGCGCGAGACGGATCGACGCCCCGGGGCTCGTCCGGGAGGTAATCAATGCGATCGCGTCGTGCCGTGGCGTGGGGCGCCTTGGCGCTTGCCGCGGTGATGAGCCTTGTGGCCGGGGGCGTGTCGGCGTGCCGGAAGGATGCCGGTCCCACGGCGCCGCAGGGCAACGGGATGCGCGGCATGCCCGTGGAGGCGGCCCACGTACGGGTCGGGACCGTGGTCGACGAGGTCGGCGCGGTCGGCTCGCTGCAGGCCAACGAGTCGGTGGTGATCCGGTCCGAGATCTCAGGCCGCATCAGTGAGGCGCCCTTCACCGAGGGGCGGGCAGTCGCGAAGGGGGACCTGCTGTTCACTCTCGACCCGGCCGAGGCTGCCGCGCAGGTGGCGCAGATCGCCGCCACCGCGGAGCTGAACCGGGCGAATCTCGATCGCGCCAAGCCGCTGCTCGATGCGCAGATGATCAGCCCCCAGGCATTCGACCAGCTCGCCGCGAAACTCAAGGAGTCCGAGGCGAGCCTGACGCTGGCGCAGGAGCGGTTGAACAAGGCGACGATCCGCGCGCCGTTCGGTGGGCACGTGGGGCTCCGCCAGGTCAGCCCGGGCGACTACGTCCAGCCCGGTCACGTGCTGGTCAATCTCGAAGACCTCACCGCGATGAAGGTGGATTTTCGGGTCCCGGAAACCGTCATGGGCCGGGTTGCCGCCGGCCGGCCCGTGACCGTCCGGGTCGACGCGTTCCCCGGGCAGGTCTTCCGCGGCGCGATCCGCGCGAT
>MHEO01000051.1:6004-31238 GCA_001803875.1 Nitrospirae bacterium RIFCSPHIGHO2_01_FULL_66_17
CCGGGCGGGCAACTTCGGCCCGGAATGTTCGCGCGGGTCGCCGTGGCGCTCGGCGAACGCCCGGACGCCGTGCTCGTTCCCGAACAGGCCGTCGTGCCGATGGGCGACGAGGCGTTCGTGTACCGTGTCGTTGACGGCAAGGCCGCCATGGTCAAGGTGGTCATCGGCCGGCGCAAAGACGGCGAGGCCGAGGTGGTCTCGGGGCTCGGCCCCGCCGACGTCGTGGTGACGGGGGGCCAGGCGAAGATTCGCGACGGGGCTCCGGTCACGATCATCAACCAAGGCGGACCGCCGCCAGTCAAGGGCTAACGTGGTTCTTCCGGACCTCTCGATTCGCCGCCCGGTCCTAGCGACCGTGATGAGCGTGATGCTGATCCTGGTCGGCATCATCTCGTACACGCGCCTTGCCGTCAGGGAATATCCCAATATCGATCCGCCGATCGTCTCGGTGCGCACCGTGTATACCGGCGCCAGCGCCGAAGTGGTCGAAAGCCAGATCACCCAGCCGCTGGAAGACTCGCTGGCCGGCATCGAAGGCATCCGGACGATCAAATCGGCCAGCCGTGAAGAGGTCAGTCAGATCACCGTGGAGTTCACGCTGGCCCGGGACATCGATGTCGCGGCCAACGACGTGCGGGACCGCGTCGCCCGCGTCCGCGGACGACTGCCCGACGAGACGGATGAGCCGGTCATCGCCAAGATCGAGGCCGACGCCTTCCCCATCATCTGGCTCGCCTTTTCCAGCGACCACCACACGCCGCTGGAGATCACCGATTACGCCGACCGCGTGGTCAAAGACCGGCTGCAAACGCTGCCGGGCGTCGCCAGCGTGATGATCGGCGGCGAGCGCCGCTACGCGATGCGCCTGTGGCTGGATCGGGAACGGCTGGCGGCCTACGGCCTCACCCCGCAGGACGTCGAGGACGCCCTGCGCCGGCAGAACGTCAACGTGCCGTCGGGCCGCATCGAAAGCCGACAGCGCGAATTCACCGTCTTAACCGAAACCGATCTGCGCACGCCGGAGGAGTTCGACCGCCTCATCATCCGCGAGGTGAACAACTATCCCGTGCGGCTGCGCGACGTGGGCTACGCCGAACTCGGCGCGGCCGACGATCGCAACGCGGTGCGGGTCAACGGCAATCCCGCGGTCGGTGTGGGCGTGGTCAAGCAGTCCAACGCCAACACGCTGGCCGTGGCCAAGGGCGTCAAAGCGGAGTTGCCCAACCTGATCGCCGCGCTGCCCGCCGGCATGAAGCTGCAAATCGGCTTCGACAGTTCGGTCTTCATTAACGAATCGATCAAGTCGGTCTTCGAAACCCTCGCCGAGGCGCTCATCCTGGTCGTGCTGGTCATTTTCTTCTTCCTGCGTTCGGTGCGCGCGACGCTGATCCCGTTCGTGACGATTCCGGTCTCCCTGATCGGCGCCTTCATCTTCGTCAACGCCCTGGGCTTTTCCGTGAACGTCCTCACGCTGCTGGCGCTGGTGCTGGCGATCGGGCTGGTGGTGGACGACGCCATCGTCATGCTGGAAAACATCTACCGACGCATCGAGCACGGGATGCCGCCCCGACAGGCGGCGTTGGAAGGCAGCAAAGAGATCGCGTTCGCCGTGATCGCCATGACGATCACCGTGGCCGCGGTGTTCGTGCCCGTGGCCTTCATGACCGGCACGACCGGCCGGCTCTTTCGGGAATTCGCCCTGACGGTCTCCGCCGCGGTGATCGTGTCGGGCTTCGTCGCCCTGACGTTGACCCCCATGATGTGCTCGAAGATGCTGCGCCATGAGCGGCAGCACGGCCGCCTCTACCGGATCATCGAGCGCTGGATGGAACGGCTCAACACCGGCTACAAGGCGCTGCTGACCCGTGCCCTGAGCCGCCGCGGACTGATCCTGTCGCTGGGCTTGGCGGCTGCGGGGGCGATCGTGATCCTCTTCATGACCCTGAAAGCGGAGCTCTCGCCGCTGGAGGATCGCGGCATCATCATCGGGGTCATGCTGGCGCCGGAAGGGGCGACCATGGCCTACACCGACAGCTACGCGCGGCGCGTGGAAGCGCTGTACGCCCAGGTGCCGGAAATCAAGACCTACTTCATGGTCGTCGCCCCGGGGCTGGAGCGGCCGAATCCGGTCACCTCCGCCTTCTCGTTCGTCAGTCTGAAACCCTGGTCGGAACGGCCCCGCAAGCAGCAACAGATCGCGGCGGAGTTGATGCCCAAAATGTTCGGGTTGCCGGGCGTCATGGCCTTCCCGGTCAATCCGCCCTCGCTCGGCCAGAGCTTCCGGAACCCGCCCCTCATGTTCGTGGTGCAGGCGAGCAGTTACGCCGAGCTGCAAACGATGGTCAACAATCTGATGGCCAAGGCTCGCGAGTTCCCCGGCCTCGTCAACATGGACTCGGACCTGAAACTGAACAAACCGCAATTGACGGTCAAGCTGGACCGCGAAAAAACCTCCGACGTTGGCGTGGAGGTGGACACGGTCGGCCGCACGCTGGAAACCCTGCTCGGCGGCCGGCAGGTCACCCGCTTCAAGCGCGAGGGCGAGCAGTACGACGTCATCGTGAAACTGGCGGACAAAGACCGCACCACCCCGACCGACCTGGCCGCCATCTTTGTGCGCGGCAAAGACGGGCAACTGGTGAGGCTCGACAATCTGGTCCAGATCCGGGAAACCGTGGCGCCGAAGGAACTGAACCACTTCAACCGCCTCCGGTCCGCCACCATCTCGGCCAATCTGGCGCCCGGCGTCGCCCTGGGCGATGCGCTGGCTTTCATGGACCAAGCTGCGAAGGAGGTGTTGCCCGCCGGCGCCCAGACGGCCCTGGATGGTCAGTCGCGCGAATTCAAGGAATCGGGCGTCAGCATGTACCTGGCGTTCGTGCTGGCGTTGATCTTCCTCTACCTGGTGCTGTCGGCGCAGTTTGAGAGTTTCGTCGATCCCTTCATCATCATGCTGTCGGTGCCGCTCGCGGTGACCGGCGCGCTGCTGTCGCTGTACCTGGCCGGAGGCACGCTCAACGTCTACAGCCAGATCGGCATGGTCATGCTGGTGGGCTTGATCACCAAGAACGGCATCCTGATCGTGGAGTTCGCCAATCAATTGCAGGAGCGGGGTCGCGCCCTCCGTGATGCCGTGGTGGAGGCGGCGGGTCTGCGGCTGCGGCCGATCCTCATGACCACCGCCGCGATGATTCTGGGTGCGATCCCGCTGGCGTTCGCGAGGGGCGCCGGCGCCGAAAGCCGCCAGCAGATCGGTTGGGTGATCGTGGGCGGTCTGCTGCTGGGCACGCTGCTCACGCTGTTCGTCATCCCCACCGCATACACGCTGCTCGCGCGCAGCCGCCGGCCGATCTCCGATTCCGGCGGAGACGGCGAGTCCGGCGCGGCGGTAGAGGAACGTGAGTACGCCGAGACGAAATTGTAGCCATCGGATCGGCGCCGCTTCCTCCTCTCCAATCGCGGGATCGAATTCACGCTCGTCTTGTTCGCGATGGCGCTGGCGCTGTTTCTGATGGGCCCCGGAACGCCGTCTGCGGACGCGCTGGTGAAACGGCCGGGGCGCTGACCAGCCGGCGGATTCCGTCTCCTTGTTTCTTCACGCTTGAATTGCTTTCCGCCCCTGTGCTACGGTGAGCGCCGGATTCCCCCCAGGAGCAGCGTTGAGATGCCAATACCCAGTGGCTCCGGCCTGCGCGCATACCGAAGGACCAGATCATTCAGCCGATACGGGCGGTAGTCGAGCGTCGTGCGATACTCGGGCGGCCGGAATGGCCGGGAGGGACATCGATGGCGGAAACGCGGACGGTGCTGGTGGTGGATGACAGCGCCACCGTTGCGAAGCAGCTCTCCAAGATCCTTGAAGCGAGTGGGCGCTACACGGTCGTCGGCCACGCCACCGATGGCCTCGAAGCGCTGAAGGCGTTCCAGTCCAGCCCCCCCGACCTCGTCTGCATGGACGTGCTGATGCCCAACCTCGACGGCGTGCAGGCCCTGAGGATGATCCGGCAGATCAAACCCGACGCGCGGGTCGTCATGATCAGTTCCGTGGGAGGGGGGGCCGACAAGGTCGCCGAGTGCCTCAAGGCGGGCGCGACGAACGTCATCAGCAAGCCGTTTGATCCGGCGAAGGTTCTTCAGGTCTTGGACTCGGCCTAGGAGCCTGCCCATAGAATGGCCAGGCTGTGGCGTGGCCGCTGTGCTACACTCAGGCGGACCGGAGTCGGCGGGAGGGATATCGATGGCGGAAACGCGGACGGTGCTGGTGGTGGATGACAGCGCCACGATTGCGAAGCAGCTCTCCAAGATCCTCGAAGAAAGTGGGCGGTACAAGGTCGTGGGCCACTCTAGGGATGGCCTCGAAGCGCTGAAGGCGTTCCAATCCAGCCCACCCGACCTCGTCTGTATGGACGTGGTGATGCCCAACCTCGACGGCGTGCAGACCCTGAGGATGATCCGGCAGATCAAGCCCGACGCGCGGGTCGTCATGATCAGCTCCGTGGGAGGGGTGGCCGATAAGCTCGCCGAGTGCCTCAAGGCGGGCGCGACGAACGTCATTAGCAAGCCGTTTGATTCGGCGAAGGTGCTTCAGGTCCTGGACTCGGTCTAGCGGAGGCGGAAAGACGATGGCGGTTCGATTCTTTGGGCAGTTCCTCCTCGAGAATGGAGCGATCAACGCCGAGCAGTTGCTGGCGGCGCTCTCCTATCAGGAGAAGATGAACCTCAAGTTCGGCGACACCGCGATCCACCTCGACCTGCTGGACAAGGACAAGCTGGCGAAGATCTTCTCCCGTCAGCGCAGCGAGGACTTGAAGACCGGCGAAGCGGCGATCAAGCTGGGCTTCATGACCCAGGCGCAGGTCGACCAGGTGCTGCGAGCCCAGAAGAACTCGCACGTGATGATCGGCGAGGCGCTCGTGAAGACCGGCGCGCTCAGCGACGCGCAGCTTTCGGAGCAGCTCCAGGCCTTCAAGAAGGATCAGGACGCCTACCAGTTCTCCAGCGGGCTCCCTCGCCAGAAGGACTCGACGGGGCTGGCGGCGCCGGCGGTCGACCTCGCAATGAAGTTGCTGATGCGGCTGGCGAGTCTCCCGGTGAAGCTTCTCGATCTCCGCTACTCGCTCACCGAGGCGCGGGGCGTGACCACCTACACCGCGCGGGTGGCGTTCACCGGGGACCACGAGGGCGAGATCGCGCTGCGTGCGAGCGACCGCCTCTGCGCGCAGATCGCCTCGGCGATGCTTGGCGAGCCCGTGGCGCCTGATGCCAAGTCGGCGATCCTGGACGCCACCTGCGAGTTCCTGAACGTCGTCGGCGGCAATCTCGCGGCCGTCGGCGCCCGTCAGGGCAAGAAGGTGGAGCTCTCGACTCCGCGTTCGGGCGACGTGCCGACGGAGGGCCGGAATATCATAGTCGCCCGCCTCGGTACGCCCGACGGCGACATCGAGTTCATCTTCGTCGTCGGCGAGGCGTCGAAGCCCTACGGCCGGTAAAAACTCCAGTCGCTGGTCCACCCGCCCAGCGTCCTGAAACGTCCCTACGAAACGCCTTGGTTCTGAGCGGTGGAATAGGGAGGGAGAGTTCTCAACCGCGGGTCGTCGACCGGGCCGCCCATCGTGAAGTGATACAGGCTCTGGTACCGCAGGGTCTTCAGCCCCAGCGCGGCGTGCATCGGATCATCAAAGAAACAGCCGATGCCGGTGCCGCGGATCCCCGCCGCCTCGGCTTCCAGATACAGGACCTGGCCGACGACGCCGCTTTCCCAAAAGAGCCGCGGATAGAACCAGGGCCCGTGCTGCTGCAACGGCCGCTCAAACTCCGCGATCATGCCGAGGCTCAAGCAGCCGTCGGCCGCGATCGCTTGATGGCAGGAGACCTGCTCGGCTAGCTCGCGTGCATCCCCCGGCTGTAAACGATAGAGCTCCAGCCCTTCCGGACAGGCTTCCGGTTTTTCCCAGGCAAAGTCTGGTTTCATCTCGGCGCGCAGCGCCGGCGTCTGCATGGGGTCGCGGACCAGGATGTATAAACCGGGATCGACATCCTGAACGCGGTGGACAAAGAGGGCCAGGTGAATGAGCGGTGTCCAGGGGAGCGTATTGAACGGGAATTGACCCGGCCCGGCCAGGGTCTTGGCCAATATCTGATAGAACGCGTTGCGCGTGATGCCGGTCCGCCCATCCAGGGCGACGGCGCTGCGGCGCTGAAAAATCATCCGGCGAAGAGCCAGCGGCGCCGAACCGACCACGAGCGGCGGGCCCGTCGGCCGAGAAGCCCCATACACGTGATCGGTGGGCGGCTTGTGGGTCGCCGCCGTCACACGATCGATGATCGGCCACTCCACGTGGCCGCGGCTTAACGCATTCGGCGTGCCCATCCATGGCAGGGTTGCAAAGGTCGCCAGCACGTTGCTCGGCATCGTGAGCGTCCGACAGGACTCTCCTTGGGGATAGACCGCCAGCACACAGTCAGGTTCTTCGGTTTCGGCCCCTTGGGGATCGACGACGCCCAGCAGGCTGGCCACGGAGTCGGTCCCCACATCATCAAGCAGGGTCGCTTGCCAACCCAAGGCCGCGGCGGCCAGACTTACCGCGGCGATCGCGTGCCCCGCATCGTGCTGACAGTAGCGATAGGCCCGCTCACCATACTTCCAGGCCTCCCGCCAGTGTACCGACGTCAATCCGATCAGGAGCACTGGTGCCGGTAGGTCTTGGGTCAACGCCTGCCAGGTCTCCAATGGAAACTCAGCGCGTTGCTCCAGCGCGTGTGCGGCGGGCGCGTAATGCCAGACCATCGGCATCTTGCACAGCCCGGCGATCGGTCCACAGACCAGATAGCTTTCGGTCGGATGGAGGTTGCCGCTGGAGGGATTGATCCGCAGCGCCCAGGACGAGTCCCCCGCTTGTTTCCACGCCGAGAGGGCCAGGCTGTCGGAGAAGAGCTGCGACACGGCGCGGTGCGTGAAGGGCTGCGGCGGGACATGGCCCGCCACGAAGGCCGCTTCATAGAGGGGGTCCGGGCCAGGTGGAACATGGTCCAGCGCGATCAGCGGGGCGCCCTCATACCGCCGAAAGGGATTGGGCTGCGTGGCCCAGTCCATCTGGTGCGGCCCGCGCGCATAGGCATGAAACTGGTGTTTCGTCGCCTGGTGGTAGGCGATCACCTGCGTGAGGGCGTCAGACATGTGTGGCCTGATGGCAGACCGTTGCGGCGTAGCTTGGTCTGCCCCGCGCGAGGCTGCCAGGCCCCACCGGGCCGCCGACGGAACGGTGGATTACCGTCCCGTCTTCCGAACGGCGATCCCGTGGGGATCGCTGGGGGACTCGGGGCTCTGGTCGCCGATGGGCACCACGAACTCGCGCGTGGCGGTCTTGCCGCCGTCTGCGACCTTCAGGACAACCACCCCCGGCGTCGTTCCGGCGATGTCGTGGGTGCCGGTGGCGGGTTTCGGGCCCCGTAGGGTCCCGAACACGCGGTCGCCGCCCGGCGCGACGTCCAGCAGATCCGGCGCGTCGCCAATCGCGTCGATCTTACCCACGACCTTGCCCTCCGACGAAAGCACGGCGAGGTTGTCGTCCTTGCGGTTGGCCACCCACACGTGCTTGCCGGCGAGCGCCACGCCGTGGGCGTCCTTCCCGGTCTCCGCGAGCGAGGTCGTCGTGACGAGGACGTCCTTCGCGGCGTCGAACACGTAGAACTTGCCGCCGGTGAGAGAGCCCGAATTGGCATACATCCGCTTGCCGTCCGCGCTGCGCACCGTACCGCACCCCGCGGCGTCGATCCCGCTCTTCACCTTCCCGAAGGCTGTGACGACCTTGAGCGGCTGGTCCGCCTTTGCGGGGAAGGCGACGACGGCGATCCCGCCGCCGCGCAGCGTGACATAAGCCTTCGCCCCGTCGGCCGTGAACATCCCGCAGATGGGCGCGCGGTCGGGAAATTCAGTGACATCCGCCAGCTCCGGCGCCTGCTCCAGATCAAGCACCCGGCCCACGCGGAAGGCGCCCTTGCCGTACTCGGTGACGATCTCGGTGAGCTTCTTGTCATTCTGATTGGCCGCCAGCGCGCGCTTGCCATCGGGGGACGGCACGACCGCGTGCGTCTGCTGGCCCAAGTCTTCGTTGAAGACGACGTTCCGATCGCTCGCGCGCATGATGTACACGTGGCCCGAGCCGACGTTCGCGATGAACGCGTAGTCGTGCTGGGGAGAGAAGAGGATCATGTGGGGCTTGGCGCCGCCGTGGGGCGAGAGGTCGATCTTTTCCGGCTGCGCATCGGCTGCCAGCGTGTCGCCTCCGTAAATCAGCAGCGTGTTCGTCCCCTGGTCGAGCACCCACACCTCGTACGCCGCAAACGCCCCACCCGCACCGACGAGCCACATGGCCACACCGACTCCGGCGGCGAGCAGACTCCGAACGCCCACACCATGACGGATCATGAGACACCTCCTTGCACCGCGTGATCGAAACGGGATGCGGGAACGTTGACCGAGCCGCTACGATCTTAGCGGGAGAGTTGGAACCGTGTCAACGGCACGCGCCCGAGGAGGCGGGGCGGCCGGTCAGGCGGGGCGGCCGGTCTTGACTCCGCCTCCCGCCCCGTCCTATACTGCCCGCGTAGTTTGGGATTACTGCGTGAGCGGCCACAGCGAGGAGCGACCGTGAAATCCATCACCGCGGATCAGGCCAAAGCCGAGCTTTCCCGACTCGTGCGGCAATCGGTGAAGGGCCACGAGACCTTCCAGATCACGCACGACGAGGGGGACGTCGTGCTCTTGTCGCGCGAAGACTACGACGTGCTGATCGAGACGCTGGAGGTGCTGAGCGATCCGGCGCATGCTCAGGCGATTCCCCCCGGCGCGCGGCCGTCGTCGCCGACCATCCCGCGGCGCTGATCGCCGCGCGCTCGCGCAGGGTCGATCGGCGCGGTTTTCTTGCGGGCGCCGCGGCAATCTGCTACAGTCTTCCGGGCAGTCCATCCTCTCACCCGACGTGAAACACATTCGCACAAGCGGCTGCGCGGAGCGGCCGACAGGTCTTTGCCGCGCCTTCATCGGGGGGCTCGCGCGATGACCGCGCGTGTCCTCGCCGTCATCGGTGCGGGGGCGTGGGGGACCGCGCTGGCCCACCTCGCGGCCGGCGCCGGCCACCGCGTCCGGCTGTGGTGCTACGAGCCCGAGGTGGCCGCGGGGATCGCGGCCGACCGCCGCAACGAGCGCTACCTTCCCGGGATTCCCCTCGCGCCCGGCATTGCCTCCACGACCGACCTTGCCGAGGCCGTCGCCGCGGTCGACGCGGTGATCCTGGCCGTGCCCTCCCACGCGTTCAGGGCCGTCCTCACCCGCCTCGTGCCCCATTTGCCGCCGGGCGTTCCCCTGGTGTCGGCGACGAAGGGGATCGAGGTGGACACCCTGGCCCTGATGACCGACGTCCTCCGCGACGTGCTGCCCCCGCGGAGCGGCCATGCCCTCGCCGTCCTGTCCGGGCCGTCATTCGCGGCGGAGGTTGCCCGGGGCTCGCCGGCGGCGGTCGCGTTGGCGTGCCGGGATCCGTTGACCGGCCGGTGCCTGCAGGAGCTGCTGACCACCGCGCAGTTCAAACTGTTTACCACCCCCGACGTCATCGGGGTCCAGCTCGGCGGCGCGCTCAAGAACGTCATCGCGCTCGCCGCCGGGGGCTCCGACGGCCTGGGGTTCGGCGCGAACACGCGCGCCGCGCTGATCACGCGCGGGCTCGCCGAGATCACGCGGCTCGGCGTGGCGATGGGCGGCCAGCCGTGGACGTTCTCGGGGCTCTCGGGGCTGGGCGATCTCGTCCTGACCTGTACCGACGCCCAGAGCCGCAACCACACCGTCGGCCAACGGATCGCCCGCGGGGAGTCGCTCGAACGGATCATGGCGGACGCGCGCTTCGTCGCGGAGGGCGTCACCACCACCCGCGCGGCGTACGCGCTGTCGCGGAAGTACCGGGTGCTGATGCCGATCGTCGAGCAGATCCACGCCGTGCTCTACGAGGGGAAGGATCCGCGCAAGGCGGTCACCGACCTGATGGAACCGGCGGTGGGCGATGAGCTCGCGCGGCCGGCCGAGCGCTTCGGCGCGGGGTCCGGCGACGCTCCGGCCGGAGCGGGATAGTCGTGTCTAGCGTGACGCTAGACAGTTGCTTCGCGTCGCGGAGCGCGCCGTGGGCCGCATGATCCTGGAGGTAGCGGGCGGGGTCAGCCTGCTCCTGTACGGCCTCCACCTCGCGGGCGAGGGGCTCCAGGCGCTGGCCGGGACCCGGTTGCGGTACATCCTCGCGTCGATCACGAGGAACCGGCTTCTCGGCATGGGCGCCGGCGCCCTCATCACGGCGATTTTGCAAAGCAGCAGCGCGACCACCGTCATGCTGGTCGGCTTCACGGGGTCGGGGCTGCTCTCGCTGCGCCAGACCATGGCGGTCATCCTCGGCGCCGACATCGGCACGACGGCCACCGTTCAATTGCTCGCGTTCCCGATCTTCGAGTACGCGCTCGGCATTGTCGCCCTGGGGTTTGTCGTGATGTTCTTCGCGCGCGACCGCCGCGCAAAGACCACCGGCACCGCGATCCTGGGCTTCGGCCTGATTTTCCTAGGCCTGCGGTCGATCTCGTCGGCGATGGCGCCGCTCGCGGAGGCCCCGCAGGTGGGGCCGCTGCTCGCGTCGCTGGGCGACCACCCGCTCGTCGGCATCGCGGTTGCCGCGGGGTTGACCGGGCTGCTCCACAGCAGCGCCGCGACCATCGGCATCGCGCTCGCGCTCGCCTCGCAGGGACTGCTCTCGCTCCATGCGGCGCTCCCCGTCATCCTGGGCGCGAACATCGGCACGTGTGTCCCGGCGCTGATTTCGAGCGTGGGCGGGCTGCCGGAGGCGAAGAGGGTCGCGCTGGCGCACACCCTCTTCAAGGTGGCCGGCGTCGCCCTGGTCTTCCCCATCCTGGGCCCGTTCGAAACCTGGGTCGGCGCCTCGGCGGACGGCCTGTCGCGCCAGGTCGCGAACGCCCACACCCTGTTCAACCTGGGTCTGGCGGTGGTGTTCCTGCCGTTCACGGTGCCGTTTGCGAACGTCGTGTCCCGTCTGGTGCGCGAGCGGCCGCAGGCGGACGAGTGGGCGCAGCCGAAGTACCTCGATCCCCACGTCCTCGACGTGCCGTCGCTCGCGCTGGGGCAGGCCACCCGCGAGGCCCTGCGCATGGCCGACCTCGTCCACGAGATGGTCCGCGACACGATCCGGGTGTTTCAGGATGGCGATCAGGAACTCTTGGAGGCGATCGAGCGGAAGGAAGACTGGGTCGACGCGCTCAACCGCGACATCAAGCTGTACATCACCAAGCTCTCGGAGAAGTCGTTGAGCAAGGAGCAGCTCGACCGGGAGATGGTGCTGCTTGCGGTCATCAACGATCTGGAGAACATCGGCGACATCGTCGACAAGAATCTGATGGAATTGGCGAAGAAAAAACTGTATAAGGATCTCAGGTTTTCCGACACCGGCCTGCGCGAGATGGTCGAACTGCACCGCCAGGTCGTGGCGAACTTCGAGCGCGTGATCGCGGCGTTCGCCAGCCAGGACGCCGAGGTCGCCAAGCGCGTGATCGAGGAAAAGGCGCGGATCAGCCAGAAGGAACGCGAACTGAAGCAGGCGCACATCCATCGACTGCACGCCGGGCTCCCCGAGTCCATCGAGACGAGCGCGATCCATTTGGACGTGTTGACCAACCTCAAGCGGATCAATTCGCACATCACCAACATCGCGTACCCCCTGGTCGACCAGGGCCGCGCCGACTGATGGACCGCGACCGGCTGGCGACCCTGCTCGAAGACGTGCGCGACGGCAAGGTCGAGGTGCCCGGGGCGCTGGACGCGCTGCGTCACTTTCCGTATGAGGCGCTCGGCTTCGCCGCGCTCGATCACCACCGCGACCTCCGGCAAGGCGTGCCCGAGGCCGTGCTCTGCGAGGGCAAGACGCCCGCCGAGGTCGTGGCCATCGTGAAGCGGCTCGCGAAGGCCGGCGCCCCCGTGCTCGCGACCCGCGCCGACGCCGCCGTCGGCCGCGCGATCCGCCGGGCGATCCCCGCCGCGAGGTACCACCCCCGGTCGCGGGTCGCGGTCGTGGGGTCGCGGCCGGCGTCGGGCGGCGACGGGATCGTCATCCTCACCGGCGGCACCGCCGATCTGGCGGTGGCCGAGGAGGCCGCCGTGACCGCGCGCGCGCTGGGAAGCCCCGTGGAGACGATCTGCGACGTCGGGGTTGCGGGCGTGCACCGCGTGCTGGATCAGCTCGACCGTGTGCGGGCGGCGCGGGTGCTGATCGTGGTGGCGGGGATGGACGGCGCGCTGCCGAGCCTCGTGGGCGGTCTTGTCTCCCAGCCGGTCATCGCCGTGCCCACGAGCCGGGGCTACGGGGCGCACTTCGGCGGGCTGGCGCCCCTCTTGACGATGCTCAACGCCTGCGCGGCGGGCGTGGCGGTGGTCAACATCGACAACGGCTACGGCGCGGGCGTGCTGGCGCACCGCATCAACCGGATGGCGTCAGCCCCTGCCGTCGCGAACGGGCGTCGGCCGGATCGAGCCCGGTGGGCGGCCCCACACCCTCAACGAGTCCGATAATGGATACCCCATGAAGATTGCGTATTTTGACTGTTTTTCGGGCATCAGCGGCGACATGATCCTCGGGGCGTTGATCGACGCGGGCTTGAGCCTCAAGCGCCTCGAGGAGGGGCTCGCGCCGTTGAAACTGCCCGGGTATCGGTTGTCCGCCAAAACGGTCGAAAAGGCCGGCATCCAGGCCACCAAGGTGGATGTCGTCGTCGATGACCGCAAAGTCCACATCAAGGACTATCCCGAAATGGTGTCGGTGTTCCGGCAGGGCCGGCTGGGGCGGTCGATCGAGGCGGCCACGCTCGGCATCCTCGAACGCCTGGCCCGCGCGGAGGCGGAGGTCCACGGCCGGCGCTTGTCGCAACTGCATTTCCATGAGTTGGGCGGCGTCGACACGCTGGTGGACATCGCCGGCGCGGTCGTGGGGCTGTCGCTGCTCGGGGTGGACGAGGTCTACGCCTCGCCGCTGAACCTGGGCGGCGGGATGACCCGCTCGGCGGCGTTCCCCATCCCCGCCCCTGCGACCGCCGCGCTCCTCACCGGGGTCCCGGTCTATTCCTCAGGGATCGACCGGGAGTTGACCACGCCGACCGGCGCCGCGATCATCAGTTCCCTGGCCAAGGGGTTCATCCCGTTCCCGGCCTGCCGGGTCGAGGTGATCGGTCACGGGGCGGGCGAGACCGAGCTGCCGGCGACCGCGAACGTCTTGCGGTTGTTCCTGGGCGAGCGCATGACCGACCGGCCGTGGGGCGAAGACCGCGTCGTCCAGCTCGAGGCGAACGTGGATGACGTCAACCCTCAGATCTACGACTACCTCACCGAGCGCCTCATGGAGGCCGGCGCGATCGACGTGTTTCTCACCCCCATCATCATGAAGAAGGGGAGGCCGGCGGTCACGATCGGCGTGCTGGCGCGAGCCGAGCACAGCGCGCGGCTCACCCGGCTGTTGTTCGACGAGACCCCCACGCTGGGCGTGCGGGTCCAGGAGGTCTCCCGCGCCGTGCTGCCGCGCACCACGCAGAGCGTGTCGACGCCGTGGGGACGCCTGCGGGTGAAACTCACGCGCCACGACGGCCACCAGGAGATGCGTCCCGAATACGACGACTGCCGCGATCTCGCGAAGGCCACCGGGCGCCCGCTGCGCGTGGTCATGCAGGAGGTCTCCGCGTTTCTCCACACGCTGTCGGGCAGCGCGCCCCTGGAGGTGTCGGTCGAGGCACCGCCGTTGCCCGAGATTGTCCAGGAGGGCGGGCTGGTGTGGGGCGAACCGGTCGAAGGGCAGGTCGCCGCGGCGCCACCCGGGGAGGCGCCGCGTGCGCCGGCGGGCGAGCCGGCCGGCGCGGGCGGCGGACGCAAGTCGCGCCACCGGCGGCGGCGCTCCGGTCGGCGGAAGAAGACGACGCCCCCGGCATGACGCTGCTGATCCTGATCACCACGGTGATCGTGGCGATCCTCGTGATCCTGGGCGGGGCCGCGCTGTTCACCAACGGGATCGAGTGGCTGGGCAGGCGCCTGGGGGTCTCGGACGGGGTGGTCGGCAGCGTGTTCGCCGGGGTCGGAACCGCGCTTCCGGAGACCGTGATCCCGATCATCGCGATTTTCTTCGGCGACGGGGCCGAACGCGAGGCGATTGGCGTCGGCGCCATCCTCGGCGCGCCGTTCATGCTGAGCACGCTCACGCTCCCCCTGCTCGGCGCCGGGCTGCTGGTGTTCGCCTTCATGGGGCGTCGGCCGTGGACGTTCCGGCTGGACGCGGCCGCGGTGTCGATCGACCTCCGCTTTTTCCTCCTGGGGTACGCGGCGGCGATCGCGGCGGCGTACACGACCTCGAAGGCCGTGCACATCCTCGTCGCCGTCGGGCTGGTGGCCCTCTACCTCTTCTACCTTCGCACGCTGATCGGCCACAGCGGCGAGGGCCACGGCGAAGCGATCGGGCCGCTGTATCTGTCCCCGCGCGCCGAGCACCCCGCCTTGTCCCTCATCGCCGCGCAGGTGCTGGGGGGCCTGGCCGTGATCATCTGGGGCGCGCACCTCTTCGTCGGGACGGTCCAGACCGTCGCGATCAACGTCAGCGTCTCCCCCCTGCTGCTGTCGCTGCTGATCACGCCGATCGCCACCGAGCTGCCCGAGAAACTCAACAGCCTGATCTGGATCTCCCAAAAGAAAGACACGTTGGCGGTCGGCAACATCACGGGCGCCATGGTATTCCAGGCCACGTTCCCGGTGGCCGTCGGCCTGATCGGCACCCCCTGGCAGTTGGACCACTACGGGATGGTGAGCGCATGGGTCGCGCTGATCGCGGGCGCCGCGTTGTACGCGACGATGCGGCGAGGGGGCACGTGGCGGCCGGCGTATTTGATGGCCGGCGCCGTCCTGTACCTTGGCTTCGGGGTCTACGTTGCCTCGCGCTGAGCGGCGGCGGGGCGATCCGACGGGAACCGTCCGCTGGTCTTGCTTTCGGCCGTCGTGTTAGAATGCTGCGCCTAAGCAGCGCCGGGTGACGGGGGAGCCGTGAGGCAGAGCGTTCAGAAGCGCATCGTCGGATCGATTCTCATCGTCGGGGTGTCGTCCCTCCTGTTAGGGTTGTCCCTCGTCTACTTCATCGGCAAGGCCACCCTCCAAAAAACGATCGGCGCGAGCTTCGAGGAGCTCGCAGACGTCACCGCCAAGAAACTCGATGAGCTGATCAATCACCACGCCGAGCAGGCGGTGTTTCTGGCCGGGCTCTCCGACGTGGTGCGCGCCGCCGACGAGGCGAACACGCGGCCGCTCGCGCCGGAAGCCGCCGAGCGCCTCCGGCGCGAGTGGGGGCGGCTCGGGACCGACGAGCGCAACGTCGCCCGCATCGTCGACAACACCGCATCGGAGTCGCTCCGCTCGTTCATGCGGATGACGTCCCAGAACGGGGTCGACCGGAAACCGCACGAGTTTCTGGTGGTGACCGACGCCCGCGGGCGGCTCGTCGCCGCGACGCGCAAGCCGTCGGCGTACGCCTATACCGAGGCGTACTGGTGGCGGGAAGCCTACGCCAACGGTCAGGGGCGACTCTTCATGAGCGACGTGATCTACGACGAGGAGCTGGGCCGCTACACGTTCATCATCGCCACGCCCATCCGGGAGGACGGGCGCGTCGTCGGCGTGCTGTCCATGGTCCACGACGCCCAGGCCTTCTATCAGTGGGTCACGTCCATCCAGGTCGGCCGGACCGACCACATGATGCTCGTCGCCTCGGACGGCACGTTGCTGTTCTGCCCGGTGTTTCCGACCAAGAGCCACACGCTCCACCCCAGCCTCCTGGCGCGGGTGGTCGGCGGCGGGCGGGGGTGGGCCACCACCACCCACGACGTCCATTATCCCGGCGTGGAGGCGCTCAACGGGTTCGCGCCGGTGCGGGTCTCGCTGACGCCCGGCACCAATTTCGGCGGCAAGGTCTGGTACATCTTCACGAGCCAGAAGCCCAGTGAGACGTACGGTCCGATCTACACGCTGCTCAGGTGGATCATCGTGTCGGGCGCAGCGGCGATCGGGCTGCTGCTCCTCCTGGGGCTGGCCGCGGCCCGGCGGATCGTCAAGCCCATCCGGGTGGTGCAGGCCGGCGCGCAGGTCATCGGCAGCGGCAACCTCCACCATCGCATCCGGGTCGACACCGACGACGAGATCGGGGCGCTCGCGGCCGGCATCAACGAGATGGCGGAAAAACTGTCCACCTCGTACTCCGGGCTGGAACGGATGGTGGAGGAGCGGACGCGGGCGTTGGCGCAGCGGACCGGCCAGCTCGAACAGCGCAACCAGGAGCTGTTTCTCCTCTATGCGATCGCGTCGTCCTTGAACAAGGCGCAGTCGCTGGACGACGTGCTGGGCGAGCTGTTGACCAAGGTGCTCGGCGGGATGGAAGCCCACGCCGTCTTCATGGGGTTTCCCGACCCCGACAAGGGGCTCATCTTGCAGGGCCGCCCGCCCGCCGTGACGACCCAGGAGGAGATCACGCACCTGGCGGAGTCCGTCATCCAGCACGTCCTCGACGACGGCCGCCTGGTCGTCGTGTCCGACACCGCCCAGGAGCCGGAGTATCAGGCGTTCGCGCGGCACGTGCGGTCCTTCGTCGGGATCCCGCTGCGGTCCAAGGAGAAGACGGTGGGGGCGCTCGTGCTGCTGTACCTCAAACCCCGGGTCCCGACCACCGAGGAACGCGAGTTCTTCCTGTCGATCGGCCACCAGGCGGGGGTCGTGGTCGAGAACGCCCGCCTCTTCGCCGTGCTCAAAAACCTCGCCAGTCCCTGATTTCCGCGCGGTGACGGATCGGCGCCCGCGGAAGTCGCTCGGCCAGTGTTTTCTGACCGCCCCGCGCATCGCCGAAAAGATCGTGGCGTTGGCGAATGTGGGGCCGGGCGATCGTGTGGTGGAGATCGGGCCGGGGCGCGGCATCCTGACCCGCGTGCTCGCGGCGCGGGCCGGCGAGGTTCTCGCCCTCGAGCTTGATCCCCGCTGGCACGCCGACCTGCAGGCGGAGTTCGCGAACGCGTCTCACGTCCGCGTCGTCCTCGCCGATGCGCTGACCTACCCGTTTGAGGAGATCGCCCCGCCGTTCAAGATCGTCGCCAACCTGCCGTACTACATCTCCACGCCGATCCTGTTTCGCCTCCTCGAACTCCGCGCGCGGATCAGCCTGATGGTCCTGATGCTCCAGCGGGAGGTGGTGGATCGGCTGCTCGCGAAACCCGGGACCAGATCCTACGGCGCGCTGTCGGTGGCCGTGGCCTACAGGGCCGAGGTCCGCAAGGGCTTTCCCGTCTCGCCGGGCAGCTTCTCGCCCCGCCCGGCCGTCGAATCCGCCGTGGTCGTGATCGCGCCACGGCCCTCGCCCCCGATCGCCGTGCGAAGCGAGGAGACGCTCTTTCGGGTGATCCGCGCGGCATTCGCACACCGGCGGAAGGTGCTGGCCAACGCGCTGAGGGATGAGGGATTCGATGCGAATCGCGTGGGGGGCGCGCTGGAGGCTGCGGAGATCGAGCCGAAACGGCGCGGCGAGACGCTGACGCTTGAGGAATTCGGCCGATTGGCGGACGCGCTCGGCCGGGAGGCCCGTTAAAACCGCAGGGTCAGATTCAGCAGGGCCGAGCGGCGGTCGTAGGAGAAGGACGGCACCACGCGGTCGGTGCCGGACCACACGCGGTAGGCGTTGGCCGCGAGCTGCGCCGAGGCGGCGCCGAGCAGGGTCCCGCGGCTGAAGCCCGTCACCTCGCGGATCCCCACGGGGTCGTACCGGGCATCCTCCGCCGGAGCGAGGTAGAACGCGAACGCGGTGTACCAGAAGAGATCGGTTCCGCTGAAGAAGAGGAGTGCGGCGTTGTACGTCGTCGGGCGCTGCCGGTAGCCCTGGAGTGCGAACTCGAAGGTGTAACTCGCGGCGATCTCGCCGCCGAGCTTGTACGTGATCGACGACTCCTCGGGGAGGTTGCGGACGGTGCTCAGGCCGAGAAAGAACGCCCCGTCCTCCTGGCTGAAGAATTTGAGCGACGCGTCGCGGGCGCCGACGCCTTCGGCAACCAAGTAATGCCCCGACTCGTGAATGGCGATGTTGCTCAGAAAGGCCAGCCCGATTGCGAGCGGGTCGGTCACCGACCATTCTAGCGTGACGCTCGATCGTTGCTTCGCGCCCTCGGACGATCGCGCCGTGGTCGGCGTCAGGATGAGCATGGCCAGCGCGACGACCGCCGCACAGATCCAGGATGTCCGGGCTCTCGGCATACGAGGCAAACCATAGCCCAGGGGCCGCGTTTGTCCACGGCGGACGACCGGCGGGAGCGCCGCGCGAGAGGCACGCGCCGCGTCCTGTCAAGTTTGAGGGGGGGCGGACGTCCGTGGTATGATGCCGCTTGTGCATGAGAATCCATTCAACGTCCTGGGCAATCGGGCGTTCGCCCGCGGCAACCTCGGCGCGGCGTTGGCGCACTACCAGCGGGCGCTAGAGGACGCGCGACGCGGCGGGTCGGATCGTTCGCTCGCGGTGACGCTCGGCAACCTGGCCAACGTATACGCCGGCATGGGCCGGCGGGACGAGGCCGACGGGCTGTACCACCAGGTGCTGGACATCGAGCGGCGGCTCGGCGACGCGCGCCAGATTGCCCTCACGTTGCTGCACCTCGGCAACCTCGCCGCGGACGCGCTCGAAATGTCCCGCGCCCGCGCGTACTACCTCGAAGCGCGGGATTTGCTGGAGCGGCTCGGCGAGACGGGGCCGCTGGGGGTCTTGTACCAGAACATGGGCCTGCTGGCGCGGGAGTCGGGCGAGCACGAGGCTGCGGTGGCCGCCTTCGAGTCGGCGCTGGTCCTGATGCGCCGCGCCGACGACCGGCGGGGGATCGCGGCGGTCTATACCAATCTGTCGCGCACCTACCTCCTGATGGGGCGCCTCGACGACGCGTACGCGTGCGGCGCGACGGCGCTGGCGATGGCCGATCGCCTGGGCGACGAGTTGGCCGCCGCCTCGGCGCGCTATCACCTCACGGGTATTTGCGAAGCCCGCGGCGACACCGCCGCGGCGCGCGCCCACCTCCGGGTGGTGGTGGACATCGACCGGCGGTACGGCCTGCCCAAGTACGAGGAGAACCGCGCGCGCCTGGCGGCGCTCGAGGCCGCGTCGTGAGCGGATGGGAGGCGGTGACGGCGGCGGTGGCGACGTGGCTTCGAGATCGCGGGTATGCAGTGGACCTCGACGGCGGCCGGTCGCTGACCTTCTCGGCCGCCGCGGGCGACTGCCTGGTGGAGGTGAGCCCCGCGGGTCGCGTCCTGTGCCAGTTTGGGATCGACCTCGACGAATTGCGCGACCTCATCGCGGGCTCGGCGACGGAGGACCTGGGCGACGACGAGCTTCAGCGCGCGGCGCGCTATCACCTGCAGACCCTCGCCAAACGCTACCAGGGTCGATTCCTCGCCGCCGGCTTTGCCGAGGAATACGAAGTTACATCCGACCACGCGGTGATCAGTTTCACCCACCCGATCGACTCGACCGCGCCCGAGCGGGTGTTGCCCGTGGTGAGCCGCTGCGTCGAGCTCTTGCGGTAGGGCCGGTCCGTTGAATCGCGCCCGCGTCCCTTCCGAGGTCACCGTCTTTGCTCCCGCGTCGGTCGGCAACGTCGGGCCGGGCTTCGACGTCTTGGGCATGGCGCTCGCCGGCCTGGGCGACACGGTGTGGGCGCGCGCGATCCCGGGTGGGAAGGTCGTGATCCGGGAGATCCGTGGCGACGGCGGCGCGCTCCCGACCGACGCGCGGAAAAACACCGCGGGCATTGCGGCGACTCTCGTGCTCCGACGGCTGAAGATCCGATCCGGCGTGGAACTGAGCCTGGAGAAGCGCATTCCCGGCAGCGGCTTGGGGAGCAGCGCGGCGAGCGCGGTGGCCGGGGGCTTCGCGGTCAAGGCGCTGTTCGGGTCGCCCCTCTCGAAGGCGGATCTGTTGCTGCTCTGCGCGGAGGCCGAGGCGGCGGTAAGCGGGGGCTATTTTCTGGACAACACCGCGGCGTCGCTCTTCGGCGGGGTCAACGTGACCAATCCCATCACCCGGACTGCGGTGCCGCTCGGCGGGCTGCCGGGCGCGGTCGTGATCGTCGCCACGCCGCGGTATCAGTTGCTGACGGCGCGCTCGCGCAAGGTCTTGCCCAAACGTGTGCCGCTGTCGGCGATGGTCGCCAACCTCGCGCGGGCCTGCGGGATCGTCGCGGCCGTTGCCAGACAAGACGCCGAGCTGCTTGGCCGCTCGATCGTCGACGTCGTGGTCGAGCCCCGCCGCGCGCGGCTCATCCCGGGATTCGACGCGGTCAAGCGCGCGGCGCTCAAGGCCGGGGCGCTCGGCTGTTCGATCAGCGGGGCGGGGTCCTCGGTGTTTGCGATCACCACCGACAGGGCGCTGGGGGAGCGGATCGGCGAGGCGATGAAGCGCGCGTTCGCCCGTGCGCGGTTGGAGAGCGTGATCACGGTGACGACGATCGACCCGGAGGGGGCGAGAATCGTTTACGGCCCGCCCGCGATCAACTCCGCGCAACGGTAGCCGCTGCGCACTGCCCCCTCGATCGAGGCGGGCAGCCCCGTCCGGGTCCAGTCTCCGGCCAGGAACAGATTGCCCAGCGGCGTGCGGTGCTCGGGGCGATGCGTCTCGCCGCCCACCCGCGGCGAAAAGGTCGCGTGTGGCTCCTTGACGAGCACACGATGGGTGAGCGTCGCCCCGCGCGAGCGGGGGAACAGCGCGCGCACCTCGCCGAGGGCGAGCTCGATCAGCTCCTCGGTCGGGCGGGCGATGAAGCCGGCCGCGGCGCTCATCACGAGCGCGACGTGGCCGTCCGTCGAGGGGCTTCCGAGCAGCGCCCGTCGGTCGAACGCCCACTGCCACGCGGTGCCCACCATCCCGACGAACGGCCGATCCAGGATCGGGCGATCGAACCACAGGTACAGCGAGATGATCGGCGACGATACCAGACCCTGGGCCGCCAGGAACGTGATGTGGCCGAGCTGTACCTCGGAGGGCAGCCATTCCTGGAGGTTGACATAGGGCACCGCGCTCACGTACCAGGATGCCCGCAGCGTCTCGCCGGTGCTGGTCGCGAGCGAGGTCACGCGCCCGCGCTCGACGCCGAGGCCCGCCGCGCTGCAGCCGGTGAGCACGCGCCCGCCGCGCCGTTCGATGAACGCCCGCGACGCCTCGGTGTAGAGGGGCCCCAGCCCGGTGCGCGGGATCCCGATCGCG
Source organism: Nitrospirae bacterium RIFCSPHIGHO2_01_FULL_66_17 (assembly GCA_001803875.1). GTDB lineage: Bacteria > Nitrospirota > Nitrospiria > 2-01-FULL-66-17 > 2-01-FULL-66-17 > 2-01-FULL-66-17. The sequence continues at coordinate 27,349 of MHEO01000051.1, forward strand.
GACCACGCCGCCCGCGTGAAGAACGCGTCGGCCAGCACCGCGCGGAAGAGGGACGCCGAGGCGACGGCCGGGTCTTCGTTGAGCGTGGCGAGCGCGAGCGGGCGCCAGAACCGCTCGCGGACCGCGGCGGGTTGCCGATGCCGCTCCAGCCATTCGTCCACCGTGAGGCCGCGGGCGTCCGCGTCGTCCCGCGTCCACACGTGCCACCCCAGCGACAGCGCGGCGAGACGGTCTCGGAGGGGAAGGCCGCGCGCGGCGAGCACGCCGGCCGCGACGTGGAGCGGCGCGGGGAGCGGGAAGGCGGACACGTGCGTCGTGGAGCCGTCGGGGCCGACGAGGTCGAGGACGAATCGCTTCTGAAAGACGAGCTGGTCGAGCGTGCCGATCGTGGCGAGAAACCGGATCGTCTGCCGGTAGGCGCGCAAAAAGACATGCTGCCCATTGTCCACGACCTCGCCGGTTGTCGGATCGACGTGCGAAGAGGCTCGCCCGCCGAGGCGCGAGCGCTTTTCGATCAAGGTGACGCGGTAACCCCGCTCGGCGAGCGCGACGCCGGCAGACAGCCCGGCGAACCCGCCGCCGACAATCACGACGTCACGGTCGACGGTCATGCTAACGAATTCCCATGAGCCGCCGGCTCACCCGTGCGAGAATAAATCCCCCCATCCCCCCTTTGTCAAAGGGGGGCAAGAGGGGATTTCCTGAAGAGGCGAGTGAGCCTGTTGCGGCGCGATCAACAGCGGGGAAACCTGGCCGTCGAGGAGTGGACAGATGCAAGGCGGAGCGAAGCTTCGCGCCGGAGCGTACTGAGTCGTACGTGAGGACGCGAAGCTGAAGTGACAACGCCGCAGATGGCCGCTTCTCGACGGATCAGGTCAGTCGAGCCAGACGCGGTCGGGGTTGTCCGGATCATCCATCGGCGAGGAAATAAACAGTACCTGCACGGGTTCGCTCTCGAAGTCGGCCGCGTGGGGGGTGTTGGCCGGAATGACCCAGATGTCGCCCTGCTTCACGTCGCGGGTGAGGTTGCCGACCGTGACCGAGCCGGCGCCGCTGAGGACGTAGCCGATCTCGTCGTGCGTGACGTGCACGTGTTTGCGGAACGGCCCCTTGTGCCCCTGAAAGACGAACACGCTGGACTGCGTACCGTGGCCGATGTACGTGCGCTTGAACACGTCGTGCTCGGTGAGCCGGTCGGCCTTGATCGCATCCTCCAGGCTGGTCACGTCCACCTTGGTCTGGTGGGCGGGCTGCTGGCAGCACGGACATCGGTACATGCGAGCCTCCTTAATGTCCGGCCGCGGTCGCGACCGTCGCTTCCTCGACGATGATGGGATAGGAATACCCCGCGCCGAAGTCGCGATCGACGGTGAGGAGCCCCGTGACGACGACCTCGTCCCCGACCTGGACGTCCGCCTGGGTGGTCACGGTCAGGTCGTTGGTGCCCGCCTTGCCGCTTCCGTCCTGGAGGTGGAAGAAATTCTTTCCCATGATGCCGGGGTTGACCTTGACGACCTTGCCCCGCACCTGGATCCGCTGGCCCTTGAGCTTCTCTTTTCCGGTATAGACCGCTTCGATGGATTTGACCGCCGTGTCGCCCGCCGCGGCCGGCGCGACGCCGAGCGCCAGCCACACCAGACACGCGCCCACCACGATGATGAGTCGTCCCATGGTCATTCTCCCTAGTGAAGACTTCTTGTAGCACATTTCGGCGGGGAAAAACAGCCTACGACTCGGAGGGCGCCGGTTTGGCGGTCAAGCGCACGACGAGCACGTACAGCGCGGCGAGGGCGAGGGCGAGGCCGACGAACCACAGCGCTTTGGCTTTCAGAACGAGGATCATCTGGTCCGGGTGGTCGAGCAGTTGCGGCCGATCGCCGATCACGCGCGCGCCGAACCACGCGAGCACTCCGCACCACAGCGCCGATCCCGCAACGGTCATCGCCATGTAGACGCGAAAGTCCATGCGGACGATCCCCGCCGGGATCCCAATGAGGTGGCGCACCACGGGCAGCAAGCGGGCGAAAAACACCCCGCCGGCCTCGTAGCGCGCCAGCCAGCGTTCGGCCTTGAGGAGCTGGGATTCCGAAATGCCGAGATAGGGGCCGTAGCGCACCACCAGCGGACGCCCGAGCCAGCGGGCCGCCCAGTACGTCAGGCCGGCGCCCAGCGCGCTGCCCACCGTGCCCGCGAGGACGACGCCCCAGAGGGTGAAACGCCCCTGAACCGCCCAGTACGCGGCGGGCGGAATCACGAGCTCGCTGGGGACGGGGAAGATGGTGCTCTCCATCGCCATCAGCACGACGATGCCGAGGTAGCCCCAGTCGTGCACCCAGCCGAACCACAGGGTAATGAGGCGATGCATGGTCCAGCATCCTCCTAGGGCGAGTGGGGGTGCCCGGTGTCGTCGTGCGTAGGCTCCTCCGGGTGAGGCATGGCCGCGGGGGCGGTCATGTCCATCTCCATGTCCATGTGTTCGTGGTGGTGAAGCTGGGGCGGGGCGATCGCGGCGTAGAGCGAGAACCCGACGATCGCGAGCAGAACCGCGGCGCCGACCGCCATCGTCCCCTTGCGCCGGGCGGGGTGACGGTCGATCCCACGGTCCAGGAGCGGGGCGAGGGCGAGCAGGATCAGCAGGGCGGCGATGGCGTGCATCATCGTGTCCATCCGCCCGGTGAGGTTCTCGATCCCGTACAGCCACAGGAACGGCCACGGCGGCTTGATGCTCATCTCCTCGCCCGTGACGGGGGCGCCGAGCGGGGCGGGGACGGCCCATGCGAGGACGCCGACGAGGCCGTAGTAGATCGCCGCGTAGAGCAGGATGCTCCGCGTATGCTCCATGAACGTGCCGGTCATCCGATCCGGCGGAAGCGCGGCGAGGGTGGAATCCTTACCGAACGGCAGCGGCGAGAGGTTGTGCACGTGGACGAGGTAGAAGTGCGCGGCGAGGAGCAGCACGAGGAGCAGGGGAAGGAGCGTGACGTGCGACGCGAAGAGCTTGACGTTCAGCGACACGGCCTCGGTCGATCCAAGGAAGGTGCCGAGCGGCCCGAGCAGCTTGAGACCCTCGCGGTAGTGCATGAGCGCGTCGAACGACTCCTGGTCCCATTTGAGGACGGTGCCCGTGAAGTACGACCCGAAGAGCGCGGTCGCGAGCAGGGCGACGCCGGCGAACCACGTCAGCGTCCGCGGCGCCTTGTAGACGCCGCCGACAAAGACACGCGCGAGGTGCAGCAGGAGGGTGACGACGACCGCCTGCGCCGCCCAGTAATGAAACGCGCGCAGCCACGCGCCGCCGGGCACCGTCTTGCCCAGATGTTCGACGCTCGCATACGCGCGCTCGGGCGCGGGGTCGAAGAACTGTTGCAGCAGCACGCCGGTCGCAAAGAGCAACACGAAGCCGACGAACGAGATCCCCCCCAGCGTGTACGCCGGCGTGCGGCCGTGCTCCGGAACGGGATAATCTAGGCTGCTGATTCTGGCGTACCGCTCGAGGAACCCCTGCGGCGGCGCGGTAGACACTGGCTTCCCGTGACCACCGTCCCGCGTCGTGCTCGTGTGTTTACCCAGACGGCTCCCTTCCGTGGCGCCCACCCGGCGAGCGACTCCGGGTGAAGCGGATGAACGACGTGGCTGGGGGACTAGGATTCGAACCTAGATAGGCAGATCCAGAGTCTGCAGTCCTGCCATTGGACGATCCCCCAGGGTGCCGCGTCGGTCGCCTGCGCCTGGTGCCTGCGGGTGGCGGTTGGGCGTGACTGTACGCAAACGCGCCGGGGGTGTCAAGACGCGAGCCACTCGGGTTTGCCGTCCTCCAGCGCCCGGATCACCGCCGCCACGCGGGTGATGGCTTCGTCCTTGCCGAGCAGCCGCAGCACGTCGTAGATCCC
>MHEO01000052.1 GCA_001803875.1 Nitrospirae bacterium RIFCSPHIGHO2_01_FULL_66_17
TTCGCCGGCACCGCGAAGCCGATGCCCATGTAACCGCCGCTGCGCGAGAAAATCGCAGTGTTGATGCCGACCAGCTCGCCGCGCGCGTTCACCATCGCGCCGCCGGAATTGCCGGGATTGATGGCGGCGTCGGTCTGGATAAAATCCTCGTAGTCAGCGATACCGACGTCGGCGCGGCCGACGGCGCTGACAATGCCCAGGGTCACGGTCTGGTTCAGACCGAAGGGATTGCCGATGGCGAGCACGTATTCGCCGACATCGAGCTTGTCGGAGTCGCCCCACGGCACGACCGGCAGGTTCTTGGCGCTGATTTTAATGACGGCGATGTCGGTCTTGGGGTCGGTGCCAACGACTTTGCCGATGAACTCGCGCTTGTCGTTGAGCAGCACCTTGATCTCGTCGGCTTTGGCGACGACGTGATTATTGGTAACGATATAGCCGTCGGACGAGACGATCACGCCGGATCCGAGACTGTTCTCGCGCCGATCGCGTGGCATCTGAAATCGTTTAGAGAACTCCTCGCCGAAGAACTGGCGGAAAAGCGGGTCGTCCATGAGCGGTGATGCGTCCGCGCCCTGTGCGCGCACCACGCGTGTCGTGGCGATGTTGACCACCGCCGGCGTTACCGCCTTGACCACGGCCACAAAATTAGGCGACGCCCCCGGTGGAATCGGCGCCCGAACGGCGTTTTCCTGGCTTTCAGCCAGTGGCAGCCAGCCCAGTTGCGAACTCAACACAATGCCCGCGATCAGGCCCAGAAACAGGAACGCGCCGGCGAGGATACCCAGCCGGAATGAACGATGGTCGAAACTCATGTATTCCCTCCCAAAGACACGCAACCCATCATATACCAGGCATGGACGGGGCCAAGACGGAAAAGTTCAGTTCGCGGTTTTGGCCTTGGTCGCTCCCGACATCCTGCCTTTCGCGACACTTGTACTTCCCTGTACATCGCGGGCGGCGGCGTCCTTGCGGCGAAAGGTCAGCGTGTCCGCGGCGGCGTCCACAACGATGACGTCCCGTGGGCCGAACTTCCCGGCAAGGATTTCCTGCGCCAGCGGGTTTTCGATTTGGCTTTGCACCGCGCGCCGCAACGGGCGCGCGCCGAACACCGGGTCGAAGCCGGCTTCGGCCAATCGGTCGAGCGCCTTCGGCGTGAGCTCCAGGTCCATGTCGCGCGCCT
>MHEO01000053.1:0-9778 GCA_001803875.1 Nitrospirae bacterium RIFCSPHIGHO2_01_FULL_66_17
TGGCGTCCGCGGGCAGCGGACGGCTGAAGAGATACCCCTGCACCGCGTCGCAGCCCTTCGCCATCAGAAAAGCCAACTGGTCTTCGGTCTCGACCCCCTCGGCCACCACTCTCAACCTGAGACTGTGGGCCATCGCGATGATCGCCGTCGAGATCGCCGCATCGTCCGCGTCGCTGGTGATGTGGCGGACAAACGATTGGTCAATCTTGAGCGTCTGGATGGGAAAGCGCTTCAAGTAGTTCAGGGACGAATACCCGACCCCGAAGTCGTCGATGGAGAGGCGGATGCCCATCGCGTGCAGATGGTCGAGGGTCTCCACCGTCCGGTCCGTGTGGTCCATCAGCAGGCTTTCGGTCAGTTCCAGTTCCAGCATGGCGGGATCGAGCCCCGTCTCGCGGACGATGCGGGCGATCGCGTCCTTGAGGTCGGACTGCCGGAACTGGCGCGCGGACAGGTTCACGGTGATCGGGAAGGGGGGAAAGCCCGCGTCCCGCCACGCTCGACTCTGGGCGCACGCCGCGCGCAGCACGACCTCGCCGATCGGGACGATCAACCCCGTCTCCTCCGCCAGCGGGATGAACTTCCCGGGTGACACCAGGCCCAGGTCCGGGTGTTGCCATCGGACCAGCGCCTCCATCCCGCATATCCGCCCGGTTGGAATGTCCACCTGGGGCTGGTAGTGCACCACGAACTCCCGACGCTCTAGCGCCCGGCGGAGACTGCTCTCCAGCGACAATCGTTCGAGCGTGCTGACGTTCATGGCCGGAGAATACAGTTGGTAGTTGTTTCGACCCTGGTCCTTGGCGCGATACATCGCGGCATCCGCGTGTTTCACCAGCGTCCCCGCATCCTCCCCGTCGTCGGGGGCGATGCTGATGCCGATGCTGGTCGTCACGAACAGCTCCTGCTCGTCGATGAGGAAGGGCGCCTTGAGGGCCGCGAAGATCTTGTCGACGATGGTCACGATGTCGCGGGCCCTGGCAATTTCCGGAAGCAACACCGCGAACTCGTCGCCGCCGAACCGCGCCACGGTATCGCCGTCCCGCAGGCACTCGGTCAACCGTTGGGCGACCGCCAGGATCAACCGGTCGCCGCTCGCGTGTCCCAGCGTGTCGTTGATGAGTTTGAAGCGGTCCAGATCGAGGACCAGGACGGCAAGCGGCCGCGACGACCGTCGAACCCGAACCAACGCCTGGCTCAATCGGTCCATGAAGACGGCCCGGTTGGGCAGGTTCGTCAACGCGTCATGGCTGGCCACATGGTGGAGACGCTCTTGCCACGCGCGGCGCTCGGTGACGTTCCGGAAAATGGCCTGCGTCGCGACCAGCCGGCCGTCCACGTGCCGGCCCGTGACGTTGCCCTCCACCAGGACCGATCGTCCATCCTTGGCCACGAACTCGGCTTGAACGGCCACCATGGAGGCCCCCGCCACGATGTCGGCAAACAACTCCTGGCAGTGACGCTGCGCCCGAGGGTGAATGACCTGGAACAGGCTCAGCGACCGGACCTCTTCCTCGGTGTATCCCATCGTGTCCAGCCACGCCCGGTTGACGAATAGAAACCGGCCGTCGGGCCCCACGCTCTGGATCATGTCGTGGGCGTTTTCGACGAGGGTCCGATAGCGGTCCTCGCTCTCGCGCCGCGCCTCCTCCGCCCGCTTCTGGTCCGTGATGTCCGCGCAAAACCCCTCCAGCGCCTGGAGCGCGCCGTCTTCAGCGAACACCCCTCGGCCTTGCTCCCACACCCACTTTTCTTCACCGCTCGCGGTGCGGAGGCGGTACACCAGTTGGAACGGCTTCCTGGCGCCCACGCCCGCCTGAACCTCGTTCCACACCCGCTCTTGATCGTCGGGGTGGATCAGGCTCGCGTAGACGACCCGCCGCTGCATGAAGTCCTCCGCCGCGAACCCGGTGAGAGAGCGGGCGCCAGGGCTCATGTACTCCACGGTCCAGTCCCGGTCGTTCGCGCAGCGGTAGACCATCCCCTGCAGGTTGCTGATCAACGTGGACAAGCTGCGCTGGCTCTCGCGGAGCGCGGCCTCGGCCTGCTTGCGCTCCGTCAGATCGTCGAGCACCAGCAGCAGCCGCGGCCCGTCGGGCCCCTGCTCGTTGTCCCGGCGGTTCGACGCATCGATCCTCGCCAGCGTGATCTGCACGTTTTTCGTCGTCTGCCCGGTGACCAGATCGAGTTCGATCCGCGAGTGCGTGTCTCCGACGCCCAGCACGCGGGCGACGCGATCCCACCACGCGACGCCCGGGAAGAACGCCTCCAGGGGCATCCCCACCACGCGGTCCGGCGACGCGCCGACCATCTCGAGAAACGCGCGATTCGCGAACAGCACCCGGAGGTCGGCCGACAACACCAGAAGCCCGGAGGGAATGCTCGTGACGAGCCGCTGGGCGTAGGCCTGGAGTTCGGCGATCGTCGACCGGTCGACGTGATGGTAGGTGTCGAGCGTGAGCCCCACGTCGAAGAGCACGACCTTCACCAAGGCCTGCATGGTCTCGATCACTGTGCGAGGATCGGTCCCCCCCGCTTCCCAGATGTACGTCATGAGGGTGCAGAGGTAGTGGCTGTAGGCGCCAAGGTACCACTTCGGGGCGAGGCCGATCCGCTGGTGGACGACGCCCACGCGGAGACGGTTCTGGACGTAGTCGGCTCCGTAGACGCCGGCCGTGAGGCTCTCGAAATACGCCGCCTGGGTCCGTTTGAGGCGCTCGATCGTCGCCTGGTCGGGAAGGAACGCGCGCGTCTCTTCGAACGCGAGCAAGTGGGCGTAGAAGCCGTCGACGAATGCCGTCTGCGCGCCGACGAGGCGATCGTGGAACGTCGACAGCAGCGCCGCGTCGCGTTCGCTCAATTGCAGGAACGCTTTCCGCTGCTCGATTTCCCGAGGACTCATGTCCATGGCGCGGGTGATCGCCTGCACGATCTCGGGGAATGACAAGGTCGCAAGTCCCGGAAGGACAGTGGAAGATGACGGGAGAGGAACCGGCGCAGGACAACCCTCAGCCGGGCGACTCCCCGGCTGCGGGTCGTGGGGATCTCGGGGCGGGCCCGTCGTCATCGGCGAGCGACTGAGCCCCCGGCGACAACCGCCGTCTCGCGGAAGCGGACCGATCGCACAGATACCATGCAGGAGTGTCCTCGTCGGGCTCTAATAGTGTACCCGATCCCGACGACCAGGCAAGGCGAGCGATCAGGGGTTGGTCGGGAAGGACCGGAACGGGGGCGGGTTGCGCCGTGACACGGTGGCGCCCAAGTGGAGGCGGCGGGCGGGTTCGAACCGCCGCATCGCAGTTTTGCAGACTGCTCCCTTAGCCACTTGGGTACGCCGCCGCAGGCCCGCTCCTTATAGCAAATGGGCGCGAACACTGTCAAACAGCCTGGTTAGAAAATCCCCCCGTGCCCCCCTTTTTCAAAGGGGGGATTTTCATGATGCACGGGTGAGCCGACGGCCCATGACAAACTGCTCGGGAAATCCCCCCTTACCCCCCTTTTGCCAAGGGGGGATTGCATTGTCCCCTTTGGCCCCCCCTTTAATAAAGGGGGGATGGGGGGATTTTATTCGCGCGCGGGTGAGCCACGGACTCATGGGAGTCCAAATTGACTTCGCGCGCCCGTCAACGGTACGATGAGCGCCCAATCGGACGGAACGGTGACGTGAGCGCTCCCAAAATTCAGGCCATCCGCGGCGTCAAGGACATTCTTCCGGGCGAGATGCCCTCGTGGCAGGTCCTCGAATCGACCGCGCGGACGCTGTTCGACACCTTCGGCTACGCCGAGATCAAGATCCCGATCTTCGAGGCCACCGAGCTGTTCGCGCGGGGGCTCGGCGCGACGACCGACGTGGTCGAGAAGGAGATGTACACGTTCCCTGACCTCGACGGCAAGTCGCTCACGCTGCGACCGGAAGGCACGGCCGGCGCGATCCGGGCGTACATCGAGCACCACCTCTGGACCGAGTCGCCGTTGACCAAGCTGTACTACGTCGGCCCGATGTTCCGCCACGAGCGCCCCCAGGCGGGACGGTTCCGCCAATTTCATCAGGTCGGGGCCGAGGCGATCGGATCGGCGAGCCCCCTGCTCGACGTGGAGCAGCTCGTCCTGCTCGACCGGTTCTTCCGCGCGCTCGGGGTCGCGCCCGTCACGCTGCTCCTCAACAGCCTGGGCTGCCTGCTCTGCCGTCCGGCGTATCGAGACGCGCTGAAGGACTTTCTCATGACCCGCGCGTCCGGTCTCTGCGAGGCGTGCCAACGGCGGATCGAGACAAACCCCCTGCGCGTGCTCGATTGCAAGCGGGAGGAGTGCCGTGCGCTGACCCGCGACGCGCCCGCCATCACGAGCTATCTCGGGCCGGAGTGCGTCGGCCACTTCGACGCGGTGCGCGCGGGTTTGGACGACGTGGGTCTCGCGTACACGCTGGAGCCGCGCCTGGTCCGCGGCCTGGACTATTACACCAAGACCGCGTTCGAGTTCACCGCGGAGGGCCTGGGCGCCCAGAACACGATCGCGGCTGGGGGCCGCTACGACGGCCTCGTGGAGGGCCTCGGCGGGCCGCCCACCCCCGGCGTGGGGTTCGCGCTGGGAATAGAACGGGTGATCGCCCTGTTCACCAAGGGGAATCCGGCCTCCCCGTCCGCCGACGTCTTCATCGCGACGCTGGGGGACCACGCCAAGCGCCGCGTGATCGGACTCGTCACCGCCCTGCGGGACGCCGGAATCCGGGCCGAAACCGATTATGACCAGGGCAGTCTTAAAAGCCAGATGCGCCGGGCGGACAAGCTTGGCGTCCGCCATACGGTCATTCTGGGGGACGACGAGATCGCCAAGGGGACGGCGGTGGTTCGCGACATGGCGACCAAAGCTCAAACCGACGTGGCACTGTCGGAGTTGGTCCCCCACCTGCGCCGGCTGTCCCCCTAAACCCGTTCCTCATTGGGCCGCGTCGGCCCTGCTCCTCGCGCTCACGTCGCTGACCGCATGCGGGAGCCCGATCGAGATGCCGTCGCCGCCCGTCCCCCCGGCTCCACCGCCGATCTCGGGGGCACCGCCGCCGTCTACCACCGACATCGTCGCGCCCCCCGTCCTGGTCGGCGTGCCGACCAACGTCACGGTCACTGCGGAGGACCGCGCCGTGACGATCGGGTGGAACCTGGTAAGTGGGGTGGACTCGTACCGCATCGAATGGGAAACCGATGCCGCGCGCCTGACGGACGCGTCGGGACCCGGGTCGGTCACGCACGCGCCCCTCGCCAACGGCATCCTCCACAGGTATACGGTCACCCGCACGGACGACACCTCCGTCGTCGTGTCGGCAATCCCGTCCGCGGCCTCCGGCGCGCCGACCGGCGTGTCCGTGACGCCCGGCCCCGACGGCAACGCCTTGTTCTGGCAGTCCGTGACCGGCGCGACATACCGCGTCTACTGGAGCTTCACCGCGGGCGTGACACCGTTCAACGGAACCCGGATCGAGGTGGGCGCCGCCACGGCCTATGTCCACACCGGACTTGAGGCGGGCGCCGACTACCACTACGTGGTGACCGCCGTCTCGTCCACGGGGGTGGAAAGTGCGGCGTCGGCCGGGGTCGGGGGGCAGCCGGGGCAAACCGCGGCGGTCTCAGTGACGGCCGGGGACCGACTCGTGACGGTGAGATGGACGGACGCCATCACGGCGATTGACTACACCACGTCGCTCGCCCTGTCCGCGGGGTCCCCCTCCCGAATTTCCAGCCTGGAAAACGGCACCCGTTACGGCGTTCGCGTCACCCCGCGGTTCCCCCAGGGCAGGGGCCGCCCGTCGGCCCGCGTGTACGCAACGCCCGCCGCACCGGACGCCAACGTCCCGCAGGGGGTGACCATCATCGCCGGCCGGGGCGAAAACACCATCACTTGGACCCCCGTGCTCGGCGCGACGAGCTACGTCGTGAGATGGGAGTTGCTGGACAACGGCTCGCCGACGAGCGGTGTGTTCTCCGCCGTGACCGGCACCGCCTTCCGGCACGTGGGATTGCTCACCTGCCTAGCGGCCGATCCCGGGTGCCCCGAGTACTCGTACACCGTGACGGCCTCCAGCAGCAGCACGCGTTCAGCCACGGTCGGGGCCGTGTCGATCCCGCTCCAACCCTTCGCGCCGCTCATCACCAACACCACTCCCGTGATTCTGGCTGGACTGAAGCCGACCGGAACATCGATCGTCCCCACCCTCAACAACGAGGTCAAGAACCGGATCGTTTCGCCGAGCCGCGACACCGGGTGGGAGTATCCCGCCGAACTGTCGCAGGGACCGAACCTACTGTCGTTCGTCGCGATCGACGACGCCGGCCACGTGAGTGCGGCCGCGTCGTATCAGATCAGGCTGGATAAGACAGCGCCGGCGAAACCAGGGATCACCGCGGCGTCCTGCACCGTGTCGACCACGGGACCGCCCCGCGTGACTTTCACGGGAACGAAAACGACGGAGGAGTCCACGGCGATCCTCATGCTCGAACCCGGAAACTTCGAACGGCTGCTGGTCGGCGCCGACGACAAGACCACCTGGACGGCAACCGTGGACGCGAGCTTGGGCGACGTCGACTTCACATTCATCGCCAAAGACATCGCGGGCAACGCCTCTCCCCTGCCCCCGGTCACCACCACGGTGACCTGTCCCTAGCTGACCGGCGCCTCTAGGATGCTCAGCGTCGCGCCCTCCACCGCAGCGCGGACGCCGAACGGCAAGGTCACGTTGGTGCCGCCGTGGCCGGAGGGAAAATCGTAGAGGATGGGGCACGGCAGGTCGGCCAGGACGTCGCGGATCACGTCCTCCAGCGTGTAGAGCTCCTGCGGCGAGGGATGGCAGTCCGGCATCAGCCCGAACACGACCGCCCGCACCCCCTCGAACTTCCCCACCTGCTTGAGGTAGGTCAGCATCCGGTCGATCCGATACGGCGGTTCATTGATGTCTTCCAAAAACAGGATCGCGTCCTCGGTCTGGATTTCATACGGCGTCCCGATCGTCTGGCACACGAGCGAGAGGCAGCCGCCGGTCAGGATGCCCTCGCCGCTGCCGCCCTTGAGCACCTTGACGCCCGTGACGTCGATCGGGCCGGGCGGCGTGGTGGCGCCCAGAATGCGGACGAATTCGCCGTTCGTCGTCGGCGACGAGTACTTGCCGAAATTGGGGCTGACCATCGGCCCGTGGAACGTCACCAGGTGGCAGGCGCTCCGCAGGAAGTGGAGGAGCAAGGTGAGGTCGCTGCTGCCCACGAAGATCTTCGGCGACCGGGCGAGCGCCTTGGCATCCAGCAGGGGGATGACCCGCGAGGTCCCGTACCCGCCGCGGGCGGCCACCACGGCCTTGACCTCGGGGTTCGCGAACATCTCGGCGAGATCCGCCGCGCGCTCCTCGTCTCGACCCGCGAGGTAGCGCGCGCTCTGGTACAGCGACCGGCCCAGCGCCACACGGAATCCCATCTCTTCGAGGCGGCGCACGCCGTTGCCCAGGTCCTCGGCCTTGACCACGCCCGCCGGCGCGACCACGCCGATCAGGTCCCCCTTTTTGAGGGCCGGCGGTTTACGAAGCGGCTTCATGCCGCCGGAGCCAGCGAGGCAACCGCCGCCAGCAATTTACTGTGGATGCCGTCAAATCCCCCGCTCGACATCACGCACACCAGATCGCCCGGCGCCAACTGCGGGGCGATCGTCCGCACGATGTCGTCGGCGGTGGGCAGCAGCGCGGCGTGCACGCCACGGCGCCCGAGATCGGCGATCAGGCGCGCGGCGTCGAGCCGCTCGGCCTCGGGGAGCTTGTCGGAGGCGAACGGCTTGACGAGAATCACCCGGTCGGCCAGATCGAACGCCTCGGCGAACGCGTCCTGAAACACGCGGCGGCGGCTGGTCGCCGAGCGCGGCTCGAAGATCGCCCAGAGTTGACGCGACGGGTATCCCATCTTGATCCCGGCCAGGGTTTCGCGGATGGCGGTCGGATGGTGGGCGAAGTCGTCCATGATGATGACGTCGCGCACCGTCCCCACGATCTCCTGGCGGCGCTTGATCCCCTCGAACGTCTCAAACCCCGCCGCGATCTGGCCGGGCGTCAGGCCCGCGTGGTGCGCGGCGCCGACAACCGCGAGCGCGTTCATCACGTTGTGCCGGCCGAGCAGCGGGAGGCGGAACGCGCCGTAGGGCTTCCCCGCGCGCCGGACGTCGAACATCATCCTGCCGTCCTCGGCCCGGAGGCGCTCGGCCGTCCATTCCCCGCCCGGCTCGAACCCGTACCGCTCGACCAGGCACCCCGCGCGCGCCGCCACCGACGCGACCGTCGTATCGCCGTCCGCGGCGAGCAGCAGGCCGTCGCGCGGGATCAGCCCCACGAACGCGGTGAACGCCGATACGACGTGGTCGAGATCGCGGTAGATGTCGGCGTGGTCGAACTCGACGCTGGTGAGGATCGCGGTGCGGGGGCGGTAGTGCAGGAACTTGGGGCCCTTGTCGAAGAAGGCGGTGTCGTACTCGTCGCCCTCCACCACGACGTGCTCCCCCTTGCCCAGCCGATAATTGCCATCGAAGTTTTTGGCCCACCCGCCGATCATCGCGCTGGGATCGCGCCCCGCCGCGGTCAGCACCCACGCGAGCAGCGCGCTCGTCGTCGTCTTGCCGTGGGTGCCGGCCACCACCATCGCGTGCCGGTCGCCGATGAAGAACTCCGCGAGCGCCTGGGGGAACGACCGGTAGGGCAGGCCCCGCTCCAGCATCGCGACCACTTCGGGGTTGGTCTTGGACACGGCGTTGCCGACCACGACCAGGTCCGCGCCGTCGAGGTGCTCGGGCCGAAACCCCGAGTAGGGCACGATCCCCCGCGAGGCGAGCCAGGTACTCATCGGCGGGTAGACGTTGAGGTCCGATCCCGTGACGTGGTAGCCCGAGGCCTTGAGCAGGCCGGCGAGCGACCCCATCCCGGTGCCGCACACGGCGATGAGGTGGATGTGACGGATGGGCGCCATCGGCGGCGTTATTATAGGCGATGGGTCTGGCGTTGTCACGGCGCGGGCGGGGGGGCTCCCTCCTCTTCGCCGAGTTCCCGGGCCACGCGACGGGCCGCTGCGTCGCCCCACAGGCGGCCGATCAACGCGAGTCCGAGCCGGACGCCCCAGGTCCCGCTTCTCGCGGTCCACACCATGCCGGATTCGACCACGCCCGTCCCGCACGTGGTCACTCCTTCGAACCGGGCCAGTCGATCGAGGTATTTCCAGTGCGTCGTCGCCGCCTGTCCTGACAGCACACCGGCCTTCGCCAGGACGAACGAGCCGGTCCCGACCGCCGCCAGGCCGCGAACCTGCGCCGCCCGATCGTGGACGAACTCCCAAAGACCGCCCTCCTCCATCTCGGGAACCGTCGGCTCCCCGATTTCACCGGATCCCGGCACGATCAAGACGTCAAGGTCGGGGCACATGGTCAGATCGTAGTCGGGCAGGAAGCGAAGGCCGTTCGCGCCGTGGACGATCCCGGGCGTTCGCGTGATCGCGAGGACGTGGGTCTCGGGCAGTTCCGGATCGCCGGTTTGGATCTGCAGGCGGCGCATCGCCGCGAAAACGGCGTACGGCGCGGCGAAATCAAGCTCCTCCACGCCGTGAAACAGGACGATCCCGACCACGCAGGTCCGGACCGGGGGATCAGTCATCGCGCCATGCGCGCACGCTCGCCATCACCGACCGATCCGCCGCCCACCCGCCGACGAGGTACAACCGCCCGTCGAGCACGGCGACGCCCATCGCCGCGCGGGGCTCGGGCAGCGCGG
>MHEO01000053.1:9786-24949 GCA_001803875.1 Nitrospirae bacterium RIFCSPHIGHO2_01_FULL_66_17
CGCCACGCGCCGAGGCCGCCGGGCGAGGCGTCGCAGGCCGCCGCCAGCGTGCCGATCCCGGCATCGCCGGAAAACCCGCCGCACAGCACGAGCCGGCCGTCGAGCACGGCCACGCCGTGCGCCGCGGCCGCCCAAGGCAGCGACCACGCGGCCCGCTCCCACGCGTTGCGCCGGGGATCATACAGTTCGACCCGGTCGTACTCGCAAAACCCGTCGGGCGTGAACGCGACCCCGCCCGCCACGGCGACCCGGCCGTGCAGCGCGAGCGCGGACGCGGCGAAGCGGGGCGTCGGCAGCGGGGCCGTCTCGTGCCAGGCCGCGTCGCCGGGACGCCACCGCTCCGCGAACGAGAAGCCCGGATCGGTCTGCGGCCCGCCCTCGGTCGCGTCGGGATGATGGCCGCCGACGATGTAGATCCAGTCGTCGAGCACGGCGCACGCGGGGTAGTCGTGGGGCTGGAGCATGTCAGGACCGCGCGACCAGCGATCCGCCGCCGGCTCGTAGAATTCGACCGTGCGCAGGAACGTGAACTTGCCGTCGGGCTTCTTAAAGCCCCCACCGATCACCGCGATCCGATCGCCCAGCGGCACCGCCATCGCGCCGGAGCGTCGCGTCGGCATCGGCCGTGCCGCGGACCAGCGCCCGGTCTTCGGGTCGAAGACCTCGACCGAGTCCAGGCTCGCGAAGCCCGGCCCGCCGCCGCCGATCGCGTAGATCCGGCCGTCGAGCGCCGCCACCGCCGGGTGCGAGCGCGCGACCGCCAGATCGGGAACGCGCGTCCAGGTCACTTCTCGCCCCCGTGGGCGCTCTTGCCGGTGAAGTAGAGCGCGAGCGCCACGAAGAGGATCCCGAGACCGAGGTACAGAATGCCGAGCGGATCGGCGAACGTGGTATGGATGACGTTTTTGAAAAACGTCACGATCAGGATCATCAGGACGACCTTGGCGAGGCGGTCCTTGAGATCGTCGAGGGTCTGGATCAGCAGGATCTTCGAGCTGTGTCGGGCGTCCTCCTGCGCTACGTCGATCTTGCTGATGAACAGCTCGTAAAGGCCCAGCGAGAAGATGAGGAGGACGGTCGCAAGCAGGTAATCGTCCACCGAGCTGATGATGTGGCCCACGACCAGGCTGTGGAAGGCGTCGTACTCATCCGGCGTGTGGGCCTCGGCCAGGGCGTAGGTGACGGCCTTCACGGCGACGCCGATCACGTCGGCGGTGGCGATCAGAAACAGGATGACGGCGGAGATCAGGCTCGACACCACCGCCAATAGCACGATGAACCGGCTCCGCCACAGCCCGCCCTCGAAAAAGCGTTCCCACGCCGACGCCCCGCCGTCCCCCATCGATCCCTCCCCCGCGTAGGCGGCGCCTTGCTCCGCCGCGCAGAAGGCGCATTATACGGAACGACACCGCGAATGTCGATGGCCTTTGCACGCGCCGCTGTGGTACGATTTCGCCGGACGAGAGGGACATACCGAATGGTGATGACGTCCGCGCGGTGGCTGGTCCCCGTCGCCTATCTGACCGTATACGTCCTCTGGGGATCCACCTACCTGGCGATCCGCTTCGGGGTGGAGACGATGTCGCCGTCGCTGCTCTTTGGTTGCCGATTTCTCCTCGCGGGCCTGATCAATCTGGCGCTCTACCGCATCCTGTGCGGGATCACGGGCGAGACGCCACGGCGACCCTCGCGGCGCCAGGTCGCGAACGCCTCGGTGATCGGCTGCGTCCTGCTCATCGGGGGCACGGGCCTCGTGGGCTGGGCCGAGCAGACCGTGGATTCGCACCTCGCGGCGCTGATCGTCTCCTCCACCCCGCTGTGGGTGACGCTGTTCGACTCGGCGCTGCGCCGGACCATCCTCGCGTCGCCGCCCCAGGTGCTCGGCATGGCGCTGGGGGTCGCGGGGGTGGCGATCCTCACCGGCGCCGGAGGCGGGGGCGGCCTCCGCCCGGGCGCCGGCGTCATGCTGCTCCTGCTTGCGACGCTGTTCTGGTCGATCGCCAGCAGCGCGTCGCACCTCGCCGACCTCCCGTCCAACGCCGTGCTGACGTCGGCGATCCAGATGACGGCCGCGGGGGCGGTCTTCGCGCTCATCGGGGCCGCGACCGGCGATCTCGCGCCCGCGTCGCTCGCCGGCGCCAGCGCCGCGTCGTGGTGGGCCATGCTGTACCTCGCCGTGTTCGGCTCGTCCGTGGCCTTCACCGCGTTCGCCTGGCTCCTCACCGTGGAACCCGCGCACCGCGTGGCGAGTTACGCCCTGGTCAATCCCCTCGTCGCCGTCGCGTTGGGCGCGGGGTGGGGACACGAAACGATCGGCCCCCGGGTGTGGCTCGCGCTGCCGGTCTTGAGCCTCGGCCTGGCCCTCCACCTGTTTGCGCCCGCAAGGATCCTCCATGCCGCTCGATGAAACGCTGATCCGCACCACGGTCGTGTACGAGGGCCGCTACCTCCGCGCCGAGGAGCGGACGGTGCGCCTGCCCGACGGCCGCGAGGGGCGCCGCGAGATCGTCGTGCCGCCCGACGCGGTCGGCGTGCTCCCGCTCGCCGACGACGGCACGGTGTACCTCGTGCGCCAATACCGCACCGCCCTGCAGCGCGCGATCCTCGAAATCCCGGCCGGGATTTTGGAGCCCGGCGAAGCGCCCGATGAGACCGCGCGGCGCGAGTGCGCCGAGGAGATCGGCCTGCGCCCGGCCCGCCTCGATCCGCTGTTCGGCTACTACCACTCGGTCGGCTTTTCCACCGGCCGTATCCACGTGTTCCTGGGGCGCGACCTCCGGCCCGACCCGCACGCGCGCCCCGACGGCACCGAGAACATCGAGGTCGTCACGATGCCGTTCGACGACCTCGTCGAACTGGTGCGGCGCGGCGAGATCGTGGACAGTAAGACGCTGCTCGCCGTGATGTGGTACCGCACCTTCCCCTCGAGTGCGACGGGAGAGAGTGGCTTCCCGGTCGCCGGGGAGGGGGCGCGATGACGCCGCGCGATCAGGAACCGGAGATCCGGCGCATCGGGGGCGAGCTGCTGGAGCGCGTCGGCGACCGCCGCACGTCGATCTTCGACCCCGCGGGATGGGGCGGCCAGGTCATGGAGTGGGCCGTGCGCGACGACGCGTTCAAGGCCGCCCTGTTCCGGTTCGTCGACGTCCTGCCCACGCTCCCCGATCCCGCCGAGGCGGTCACCGTGTTCGCGGAATACTTCGAAGGCCTCGCGCTGCCGAAGGTCCTCGAATGGGGGCTGCGCCGCCTCACCCCCGACTCGATCGCGGGGCGGATGGCGGGGCGAGCCCTGACCGACCAGGTCGCGCACCTCGCCCGGCTCTTCATCGCAGCCGATGCGATCGACGGCGCGGGCGACGCGGCCGGGGCGGTCTGGCGCCGCGGGCAGGGCGTCTCGGTCGCGCTCCTGGGCGAAACCGCCGTCAGCGAACGCGAGGCCGACGGCTACCGCGACCGCTACCTCGGCCTGCTGTCCGCGCTGTCCGAGGCCGCGCGCGGCGCGCCCCTCCCGGCCGATCATCCCCTGTCAGAGTCTCCCCAGGCCGAGGTGTCGATCAAGGTCTCCTCGCTCGACTCCCAGCTCGACCCCGCGAACTGGGCCGGAAGCCTCGACCGCCTCGCGGATCGGGCGCGCCCCATCCTGCAACGCGCCCTGGACCTCGGCGCGCACGTCCAGTTCGACATGGAGCACTTCGCGATCAAGGACCTGCTGCTCGCGCTCTTCCGGCGGCTGCTGGACGAGGAGGCGTTCGCGGGGCTTCACGCGGGCGTGGTGATCCAGGCGTACCTGCGCGACGCCGAGGAGGACCTCTGCGGCGTGATCGACTGGGCCGAGCGCCGGGGAGGACGGCCCGTGACGATCCGCCTCGTGAAGGGCGCGTACTGGGACGCCGAGGTGATCGCGGCGCGCCAGAAGGGCTGGCCGATCCCCGTTCTGACCGACAAGGCCGCGACCGACGCCCAGTTCGAGCGCCTGACCCGGCTCCTGCTGGACCGCGCGCCCGCCGTCCGCCCCGCGATCGGCTCGCACAACGCGCGCAGCCTCGCGGTCGCCGTCGTGCACGCCCGCGCGCGGGGGCTCGGGCCGCGCGCCTTCGAACTCCAGCTCCTCTACGGAATGGGCGACCCGATCGCCGCGGCGCTGACCGACATGGGGCTCGGCGTGCGGGTGTACACGCCGGTCGGCGCCTTGATCCCCGGGATGGCGTACCTCGTGCGGCGGCTGCTGGAAAACAGCGCCAACGACTCGTTCCTGCGCCGGCGGTTCCAGGAGCGACGCGATGCCGACGCGCTGCTGGCCCGCCCCGCACCCGCGCATCCCCCAACGTCGCCGTCGCGCGCCGGCGACGCCGACGATCGTTTCGTCAACGAGCCCCCCACAGACTTTTCCAAACGCGACGCGCGCGAGGCGATGCGAGCGGCGCTCGACCGCGCGCGGGCCGGGCTGGATCGCGCGTGGCCCCTGGTCATCGACGGGAGGCCCGTCGAGACCGACCGGACGACGGTCTCGGTCAATCCCGCCGACCCCTCCCAACGGATCGGGCGCGTGGCCTCGGCGACGCGTGACCACGCCGACCGGGCGCTGGCCGCCGCCGAGCGGGCGCTGGCCTCGTGGCGGCGGGTCGCGGTCGACGCGCGCGCCGACATCCTGCGCGAGACCGCGCGGCTCATACGAGCCGAGCGATTCGACCTCGCCGCGCTCGAGGTGCTCGAGGTGGGCAAGGGGTGGCGCGAGGCCGACGCGGACGTCGCCGAGGCGATCGACTTTCTCGAATACTACGCCCGCGAGATGCGGCGGCTGGGCCGCGTCCGGCGCCTGAGCGATCTGCCCGGCGAGGACAATTTGTACTGGTATCAGCCGCGCGGGATCGGCCTCGTCATCGCCCCCTGGAATTTCCCGCTGGCGATCCCCGCCGGCATGATCGCCGCAGCCGTCGTGGCGGGCAACGTCGCGCTGTTCAAGCCGTCCGGCCTGTCCCCCGTCCTGGGCGCGCGCCTCGCCGCGCTGTTCGCCGACGCGGGCCTGCCGCCGGGCGTCCTCCAGTTCCTCCCGGGCCCCGGGGGCGACGTCGGGGAATACCTGGTCGAGCATCCCCTGGTGGACTTCATCACGTTCACCGGCTCGAAGGAGGTCGGCCTGCGCATCGTCGAGCGCGCGGGCCGCACGCCGCCGGGCCAGCGGCACGTCAAGCGCGTGATCGCCGAGATGGGCGGCAAGAACGCGGTGATCGTCGATCGGACGGCCGACCCCGACCAGGCGATCCCCGGCATCCTCGCCTCGGCCTTCGGCTATCAGGGGCAGAAGTGCTCGGCGTGCTCGCGGGTGATCGTGCTGGAATCACTCTACGACGCGTTCGTTCCGCGCCTGAAGGACGCGGTGGAGAGCCTCGCGATCGGGCCGCCGGACGACCCGGCCCACATCGTGGGTCCGGTCATCGACACCGCGGCGCGCGACCGGCTCCTGTCGATGATCGACCGGGGCGTCGCGGACGGCCTCGCCCTGCGCGTCGTGCCCCCGCCGCCGCTGCCGGGTTACTATGTGCCGCCCGCGCTCTTCGGTCCCGTGCCCCCCGATCATCCGCTGGCCCGGGAGGAGCTGTTCGGACCGGTCCTGTCGATCCTGGTCGCCAAGGACTTCGACCACGCGCTGGCGCTCGCCAACGGCGTGGACTACGCCCTCACCGGCGGCGTCTATTCGCGCAGCCCGGCGAACATCAGGAAGGCGGCCGAGGCGTTCGAGGTCGGCAACCTGTACGTGAACCGCCCGATCACGGGCGCCCTGGTCGGCCGCCAGCCCTTCGGGGGCTTCCGCCTATCAGGAGTCGGTTCGAAGGCCGGAGGGCCGGACTATCTCCCACAGTTTATCATCCCGAAAAGCTATAGCGAAAACACCATTCGGCACGGGTTCACACCGGAACAGGCTCGCTTCGAGTCCCCCCATTGATGGAATCCCTCCGACTTCGTCTGCCCGGATGGCAACGCAACGCCACGACCAGGCAGAACCACTCACGCACAGCCACACCACGGGCATCCGCCCCCCCCAATCCCGAAAAAATCCTTGCACAGCCACAGCCATTTGTACGAGCACAATCGCCCCAGTACTGAGGTACCAGTTCGCGCAATCCCCAATTGTCATGCCCGCGAAAGCGAGTATCCAGAAAAATCAATGGGTTCCCGCTGAAGGACCGCGGAAATGACGTGATGTGAACGTTGGCATTCAAGTATTAGATATCCCCAGTAGTGTCCGGTTAAGAATGGGCTCATGTTGCTAAAACCCTTGCGCTGTGAGGCTTTCCACCAATGAGGACCGCAACCAGTTGAATCTTTTCGACTCTTAACCGGACACTTCTGAGATATCCCTCTTTTGGGGGGGTTGTACCGACTGCGTGACTACCTCATACTGGCTAGCGAGTCTGTAGAAAAAGTCCCTGGAGCATTGGAACCATCGGTCTGAGGGGGTGCCTTGACCCCTCCCAGGCATGTGATCGTTCAATACGGGGCATTCTACGCGGTCCGATTTTCTTGAATTCCCCCCCAATTTCTCGTTGGGAGGTTTTCCTACAGACTCAACACGCTTCTCTTGGTTCTTCAGTCACGGAGATTGGTGCTCGTGCGACGACTCAGCTCAGGATTCTTTACCGGAACGGCCGCGGCCTTCTTTGTCGGCACGTTCGCGGTCGGTGCGCCCACCATTGGGCTCAAGGCAACCGACGATCCTGAATTCTGCGTGTCCTGCCACACGATGAAGCACTTACTGGCGGAGACCGTCCAATCGCGCCACTATACGAACGCCGTGGGCGTCCGAGTCGGATGCCCGGACTGCCATGTACCGTACGACACGGCGTCGTATCTTCGAGTGAAGCTCTTGGCGGCCAAAGACGTGTTCTTCGAACTCGTTCGCCCCGCCAAGACCCCGGAGGAGTACGAACGCATCCGCCCGCGACTGGTCAAGACGGTCAGAGCGGACTTCCTCCGCAACGACAGCGCGGCCTGCAAGAAATGTCACGGTTTCGATCACTTCGACGTCACGATCCGCGCCCACCAACGGGCAATCGAAGACAAGACGACCTGCGTTGCCTGCCACTACAACTTGGTGCACGGCGAGATGCCGTGGCCCGAAATGGAGCAAACCCTGGAGCACGAGGTCCAGGCCGAGGCCACGGGCGATGGATAAGGCGTCGAAGCGTCGGGATCCGATACACCCCATCCGAGCGCTGATGGTGGGTGCAGGCCTCGTCGCGCTGTTCTGGTCGATGCCGTCTTCCGGAGCCGAGCGCACCACCCCCACGGCTCCCCCTGAATTTCTCGCCCTCAAGAATCCCGTGCCGGTTACGCCCGAGGCCCTCGGCGACGCCGCGCTGCTCTATAAGAAGAAGTGCAAGAAGTGCCACGGTGCGGACGGCAAGGGACGCGGCAGCGCCACGAAAGGCATGAAGATCAAACCTCGGGACTATACCGATGGAAAGCTGATGTCCACCTTGGTGGACGGACAACTCGTCTGGATCATCCTCAATGGCAGCGACCGCGAGACCACCGAGATGGAAGGCTTCAACGGCAAGATCACGGATGCGGAGGCGTGGAACCTGGTGCATTACATCCGGAGCTTTGCGCACAACCGCAATAACCAGGAGGAAGGTGTTCGATGAAAAAGCTATTGGTGTTCTCCATGTTCACACTGCTCTCGATTTCGGGCCTGTTCGCGCTGTTGGCCACGGAAGCTGAGGCAATCCCGGCCTTTTCACGGCAGATCGAAAAAAACTGCACGGTCTGCCACGTGGCGTTCCCGAAACTCAACGAAACGGGACGAATCTTCCAGGCAAACGGCTTTCGCTTCCCGGACGACGAAGAGTGGCAAGACGTCAAAGACATGGCGAGCCTGCCGGTCTCGGCCGAAATCGAATTCGAGGTTTACCGTAACAGCGATGACGGTGCAACCGGCGCCAAGAAGAAAGTGGAGTCCGACGCGTTAGTGGAGGAACTGGAACTCTTGGCCGGCGCACCGCTGGGGAAAGATGGGAAGGTGTCGGTCTTCGGAACCCTCGCGGTGGAACAAGAGAATAACCAGAAAGTCGATGCCGAGTACGCCACCGCCTTGGGCACGACGTTCATCCAGATCAACGACCTCGTCGGCGGCACCGGCAAGGGCCTCCTCAACGCCCGGGCGGGCCAGTGGGACATCGCGTTACCATTTCTCTCGCACAGCCAGCGGGTGATCAAGAACCGGTACCTCGCCCAGAAACCGCTGGGGGTGCTCGGCAGCGGCGACGGCAGCGACGAACTCGTTCGCCGCGCGGTCGAGCTTAACGGCCAAATCGCGGCGGCCGATGATTCCGGTATGCCCACGCATCGGTACGCCGTCGGACTGATTCGCAACGACTACGAGAACCGCGCCTTGTCGGCCACCCCGCCCGCCACCGAAGAATCGGCCCGGAAAGACCGTTTGGCGAAACCCGGGGTCTACGGCAGCTACACCGTCACGCTGGCAGAACAAGTCTCATTGGGCGTCATCTACAAGAGGGACGTGACGAACGAGACCACGGCCGTCGATCCGCCCTCGGTGGCCTTGAACAAGTATGGCGTGGCGTCGGAACTCACCATAGGCCCCGTCATCGGCACGCTCGGGTATTTTGCCGGTGAGACCGCGAACAATCTCGATTACGACAACTGGCTCATCGAGGTGTTGTTCGTGCCCAATAAGAAGGTCGTGTTGGGCGCGCGCTATGACCAGTTGACGCGTGAACAGTTCAATCCCGCCATCGAAACGACGTTCACCGCTCGGTACAACATCTTGAGCAACGTGTACACGCTGGTCGAGTACCGACTGCGCCAGGACGACACCAATATCGCAGGGAGCAACGACGCGCAGCGACGCGGGCGGTTCTACCTCGTCGCCTTGTTCTGATCTCCCCGCTGCGAGAGCCGTACCGATGAGGGGCCGTCCGTGGACGGCCCCTCATCTTTTGACCGATAGCCTGGACCGGAATGCGTTGTTGTAATTGAAGACCGGCTCTGTTAAGATGGGCGACGGTTTTTTTGCTCCCGCTCTCCTATGGTGCTCATCAATCGAATGATCCGCGCGGCGCGGCTCGACGCCGCGCTGTATGAAGAGGTCGAGGCGGATCGCCGGGCCACGGGACAGGCGGCGGGCGTCGTGGTGCTCTCCGGCGTGGCCGCGGGTATCGGCGCCCTCGCGTGGGGCGGCCTCCAGGCCGTCGCGGTCGGCGTGGTCGGCGCCGTGGGGGGCTGGCTCATCTGGGCCCTGCTGACGTACGCGATCGGGGTGAAGCTCTTCCCCGAGCCGGAAACCCGCTCCGACCTGGGCGAGCTGTTTCGGACGATCGGCTTCGCGAGCGCGCCGGGCGTGGTGCGGGTGCTCGGGCTCATTCCCGGCGCGAGGGACGGCGTGTTCCTGGTCGCCGCGGTCTGGATGCTGGTCGCGATGGTCGTGGCGGTCCGCCAGGCGCTGGACTACCGCAGCACGTCGCGGGCCGTTGGTGTCTGCGCCCTCGGCTGGTTGATCCAGGCCGTCGTCTTCGTGTTCCTGCTGCGCGCGCAGGGCCTCGATCCGACCCAGATGGGTCGCGCGCCGATCGGAACCTCGACGCCGTGATGGAACGACACGAACGCCTCGGCATCCGCCACCAGGTCCTCAAGAAACTGCGCGACGCCTTCCTCTACAGCAGCGAACCGACGTTCACGCTCTCGTCCGGCCGCAAGAGCCGCTACTATATCGACTGCAAGAAGGTGACGCTCGATCCCGAGGGCGCCTTCCTCATCGCGCGCCTGGTGCTGGACGCGATCGCCGTCGACGAGGTCGACGCGATCGGCGGCATGACGCTGGGCGCCGACCCGATCGCGGTCGCGGTCGCGGTGGTCAGCTACCAGGAAGACCGGCCGATCGCGGCCTTCGTCGTCCGCAAGGAACCCAAGGCCCACGGCGCCACCTCATACATCGAGGGCAACCTCCCGCGGGGTTCGCGCATCGTGGTGGTCGACGACGTACTCACCAGCGGCGCGTCGACCGAGCGCACCATCGGCATCCTCAAGGAAGCCGGCTGCGTCATCGTCAAGGTCCTCGCGCTGGTGGACCGCAAGGAAGGCGGCCGCGACCGACTCGCCGCGGCGGGGTATCCGATCGACTCGCTGTTCACCATCGAGGACCTGCTCAAGGCCTGAGCACCGGAGCGCCCATCCCCCCGGGTGGACGTGCGGGCCGTGAACCCGATGTGTTTTAATAGGTCCATGGTTTCCCTCGCACATCGATCGGCCCACTGACGTGATCCGCATCCTCTTTCACCCCGTCGTCCTGCTCCTGATCGCGGTGGTTGTGATCGGCCTCTGGCGGTGGTCCAGGCGCGTGAACCTCCGGGTCGGGTTGACCCGTCCCCCGACCCCTCGGGAGTGGGCATTCATCGCCCTCGCGGTCCAGCTTCTCCGCCGGTTCCTCAGATTACGGCTTTAATTCTTGAAATCCCCCCCTTTGGAAAAGGGGGGCACGGGGGGATTTTTCCATCAGCCAGTGGATTCCCCCAACGCTGGCGATCACACAGCCATTGGGTGTATGCTCAACAAAGATGCAGGAGGGGGTATGAGCAAGAAGCCGAAAGAGGATGCCGCTCCACGCAGGGACGGTGACGCCGAGACAACACCGCGCGCGCTTCCCATGGTCCCCGCGAGCGACCCCAAGCCGGCGTCGAAGACCCCATCGACCGAGAACACGGACGCGGACCCCCTGGCCAAGTGGCGGGCGGCGCGGGAGATGGAAGAGGAGATGAGCGACGTGTTCGATGAGGACCGCGTCACCCACCGCCACGGGGATACCGAGCCCGAAGCGGATTGACCCCGCCCGCTTTCCACCGCTCCGGCCGCCGTGATATTCTGAGGCCCATGATGAGACGCGGGATCCGCGCATCGCTCCCGGCGCTCGCCGTGGCGCTCGCCCTCACGGGCTGCGCGGCCCCGCGCGGCGCGCAGCCTCCACCCGGACACCCCCCGGCCCCGTCGGCGGCCAGGACGTTTTCCCCCGATCTCGGCGAGTCGCCGTATCGCACGCTCGATGGACTGGCCGAGGGAGCGATCCTGCACGTACCGACCGGCGTCGAGTTGACGCGCGTGCAGCTCTTCGACCTCCTGGCCGGCGCCCGCGTCATCTACGTGGGCGAGTCCCACAACAACATCCGACACCACCGCGTCCAGTTGGACATTTTGCGGATGCTCGCCGACCGGTTTCCCGGCAAGGTGGCGGTCGGCATGGAGATGTTCCAGCGCCCGTCCCAGCCCGACCTCGACCGCTGGAGCCGCGGCGAACTCGACGAGCCGGCGTTCCAGACGGTCTGGTACGAGAACTGGACCGAGGACTACGATTATTATCGCGACATCCTGACCTTCATCCGGGACCGCCGGATTCCCCTGCTGGCGCTCAACGCCTCCGAGCGCACCGCGCGCGCGCTCGCTGAGGGCGGCCAGTCCGCCCTCCCGGCGGATGAGCGCCCCCTGATTCCCGACATCGACACCAGCGACCCGTTCCACCGCCGGCAGATGGAGGCCGTGTTCGGCGCGCACGCCAAGGGCGCGGGTTTCGAGGCGTTCTATCGCACGATGCTCTTGTGGGATGAGACGATGGCCCAGACCGTGGCGGATTTCGTGACGGGCCCGGCCGGCCGGGACAAGACGCTCGTCGTGTTCGCGGGCGGCGGCCACGTGGCGCACGGCTTCGGCATCCCGCGGCGGGCGTTCCGCCGGGCGCCCGTCCCCTACGTCACGGTCGTGCCCCACACCCCCATCGCGGAGGCGCCGGCCGATCGTCCCGACCTCGTGATGAACGTTGAGCCCGTCGCGCTGCCGCTCCCCGTGGCCGACATCGTCTGGGCGACCGGCTACGAGGACCTCGAGGGCTCCAAGGTGCGCCTGGGCGTCCGGATCGAGGCGGGGAACGGCGGCGTGGTGGTCAACGGCGTGGAGGCCGATTCGGCCGCGGCGCGCGCCGGCGTGCGGGAGGGCGACCTGATCGTGTCGGTGGACGGCCAGGCCATCCGCAAGCCCGCCGATCTGGTGCGCCGGATCCGTGCCCACCATCCCGGCGACCGCGCGAGCCTCGGGGTCGCCCGCGGAGCGGAAACCCTCACGATCGACGTGTCCTGGCCGCCGTGACCGCGGAACCCACGCCCGCCACCCGCCCGACGGCTCCGGCGGGTGACCCGGGCGGCACGCTCTACCTCTTCCTCGTTTCCGACGCCACCGGCGAGACCGCCGTCCGGATGGCGGTGGCGGCACTTTCGCAATTCGAGAAGCGCGACGTGGTCACGGTCCGGCGCCCGCACGTCCGCACCGAGGAGCACCTCCGCGAGGTCGTGCTCGAGGCCGGCGCCGTCCACGGCACGATCCTGCACACGCTCGTTTCGGGTCCCAACCGCAAGCGCATGCTCGAGCTGACGCGCACCCACGGCGTGCCGGCGATCGACCTGATGGGCCCGCTCCTCGCCCACCTGGAAACGTTCTTCGGCTCGACGCCGAAGGCCGAGCCGGGCCTCCTCCACCGCATGGACGAGGAGTACGTCCGCCGGATCGAGGCGGTGCAGTTCGCGGTCGGCCACGACGACGGCCAGAGCGTCCAGACCCTGCACCAGTCCGACATCGTGCTGATCGGCGCCTCCCGCACGGGCAAGACCCCGTTGTCGATGTACATGGCGCAGTTCGGCTGGAAGGTCTCCAACGTCCCCATCATTCTGAATCTGGCGCCGCCGAAGGAGTTGTTCGCGATCGACCCGGCGAGGGTCGTGGGCCTGGTGATCTCGCCCGACAAGTTGGCAATGATCCGTGCGGCCCGGGTGGAGAAGTTCCACCAACCCGACTTGCGGTACGCCCAGGCCGAGACGATCGCGCAGGAGCTCGACTACTGCCGGAGCCTGTTCGCCGCCCACCCCGCCTGGCGGGTGCTGGACGTCACCTCCCGCGCCGTCGAGGAAGTCGCTGCCGACATCATAAGCACCCTCGCGCGGCCGGGAAAGCGGTAGGAAAACGGGGACGGGGGGCTACCACCAGTCCTTCCGTTTGAAGTACCACGCCAACCCCAGCATGACGGCGGCCATTCCCACGAGGGTGGCCGGATAGCCGTAGCGCCACCGCAGCTCCGGCATGTCTTCGAAATTCATGCCGTAGATCCCGGTGATCACCGTGAGCGGCAGGAGGAGCGTCGCCACGATCGTCAGGACTTTCATCACCTCGTTGAGCCGGTTGGACACCGCCGACAGATACGCATCGCGCACGCCCGCCAGCGTTTCACGGTAAAACTCGGCCATCGCCGCCACCTGCACGACGTGGTCGAACACGTCGCGAAAGTACAGCCGGGCCTTCTCGCTCACCGGCGCGAACGGCTCGCGGCTCAGGCGGTTGATCACGTCCCGCTGCAGGTGGGCGCTGCGAATGAGGTGGAGCAGCCGGCGCTTCTCGCGAAACACATCCGCGAGCACGGCCGGATCGGGGCGCGCCACGACCCGCGTTTCCAGGTCGTCGATCACGGTTTCGACCTCGTCCAGCAGCGACAAATACCGGTCGATGATCCGGTCGACGATCCCGTGGAGCAGGAAGTCCGTGCCGCGCTTCAACAACATCGAGTCCCGCGCGGCGCCCCGTCGCACCTCCTCAATCACGGGGGAGGGACCGTCGTGCACGGTGACCAGGTAGTGTTCGCCGAGAAAAAAGTGATGTTCCATCGCGGTCACGGATCGGGACGCGGTGTCGTATCGGGCCTCGTGAAGCACGGTGAACAGGTAGCCGCCGTAGTCGTCGAGCTTGGGCAGCTCGTTGGCGATCCGGCAGTCCTCCACTGCGAGGGGATGGAAGCCGAACGCGGTCTCCAGCAGACCGAATTCCTCGTCGGTCGCGTGCTCGAGGTCGAGCCAAAACGGCGTGCGGGTTTCGATCAAACCGGCGATGGATTCTGGCTGAATAGGCCCCGGTTCGACGCGCCCGTCGCGGACGACGAAGAGGGTCAACACCGTGTCACCCCGAGGATTCGCACACCCGACCTCCCGATCATGCCGCCTCCAAGCCGGACCGTTTCCTACGACTCGCCATCCAGCACGATCCGGTGTTGCTGCAGCGTCGTGCCCTCGGCCCTGGCGAGTTCGACGAGGGATTCGCTGTAGTCGGCCCGCGCGCGGATTTCCGCGGAGCGGGCGGCCGCCAATTGGGATTGGGCTTGCAGGACGAGGAAACTCCTCGACGCCCCCGCGCGGAGCTTGGCTTCCTCGGCTTTAAGCGATTCCCCGGCCAGCCGGCTCGCGACCCGCGTCGCCTCCATGCGCTTGAAATTGGTTTGCACCCGGCCCACGGCATTATCCACCTGGACGATGACGTCCTGCTCCAGTCGCTTGAGGGTCAGGACCGCCTGCTCCTCTTCGAGGCGCGCGATCTCGTAGGCCGCCTTGGCCCGGCGATTGCCCAGCGGGATCGTCGCGATGACGCCGATGCTCCAGACCGGATTGTCCCGGTCCGCCACGTTCTCGACGAAGTCCCCCACGCTGCTCCCGCGCGCGTTCAATCCATAGCTGGTCTCGAGATCGATCTCGGGCCACCGCTGGTTGCGGTTGAACGCGAGCAGGATGCCCCGCCGCTCCAGTTCGTGGCGGGTCTGGACCACATCCGGCCGGCTCTCCAGCGCGGTGCGGATGCTTCCCGCCGCGTCGATCTCGACCGGTTGGTCGGACAGCGACTCGGCCGGCCGCAGCGAGACGCCGCGCAGGGTCATCACGTCCGACGCGATCAGCCGCTTGAGGGCGTTTTCGCGATCGGTGATGGCGCGCTCGGCCACGATCACGGCTTCCTCGCGCTCGGCCGCGCCCGCCTCCGCCTGGGTCACGTCCAGCGGGGACATGACGCCAATCTCGACCCGCGTGCGGTTGTCCGCGAGCAGCGCCTTGGCTCGGTTTAAGTCTTCGAGTTTCGCCCTGTGGTCCTCGATGGCGAACACCAATTCGAAATAGGCGCGGCTCACGTCGCTGACGGTGTCGATCACGCGGCGCGCAACTTGTTCCAGGGCGATCTGCCGATCCTTGCGCGCCACCCGGATCGTGGCGGTGTTCGGCGAGCGGCCGAGGTTTTTGAGCAAGGGTTGCGTCAACGTGAGGCTCGTGGTGCCGGTGTACACGAACGAAGGCGCGAG
>MHEO01000054.1 GCA_001803875.1 Nitrospirae bacterium RIFCSPHIGHO2_01_FULL_66_17
ACCTGCAGCGCGATCTCCGCCCGATCGCCGACCCACTCGCGGACCGCGTCCGCCTGGTGCCCCACCACCACCACGGTGCGCGCCGGCTTGAGCGCGGCGGCGCAGTCCAGCACGTACGCCAGCATCGGGCGCCCCCCGACCGGGTGGAGCACCTTCGGCAGCCGGGACTTCATCCGCTTCCCCTGACCCGCCGCCAGGATGATGACGGCCGCGCCCCGGCCCGCCGTTCGGCGCCCCCGCGTCACCGTCGCCCCTTCTGGGCGGCGGCCGCGGGCTCCTCGTCGCCCGCCGGGGTGTACATCCCGCCCGAGATGATCATCTTCATCCCGTCCTCGACGCTCATCGAGAGCGGGATGATCTCGCTCTCGGGCACGAAGAGAAAGTAACCCGACGTGGGATTGGGCGTGGTCGGCACGTACACGTTGATCAACCGCTCGGTGGTGATGCGCTGAATCTCGCCCTTGGTGACCCCCGTCACGAATGCGATCGAGTACTGGCCCTTGCGTGGAAACTCGATCAACACCACCCGGTTGAACTGCTCCTTGTTCTGGATCGAGATGGTGTCCATCACCGACTTGATGACGAGGTAGATCGTCTTGACCACCGGCACCCGCGTGAGCAGGGACTCCCACCACGCGACGAGCTTGCGCCCGAAGATGTTGGTGGCCACCATCCCCACGCCCAGCAACACCAGCACGAGCGCCACGATGCCGAGCCCCGGAATGTAAAACGCGGCATAGCGGCGCAGGAGCCCCCCGAGCACGCCCTCGAGCGTGGTAAAGAGGGCGCTGAGGATGAGGTAGGTCCCCCACAGCGGGGTGACCACCAGCAACCCCGTGACGAAATACCGCCTGAGCCTGGCGCGGATGTTCATGTCAAGCCGGCGCTGCCGTCCGCCGGACCGGTTGGCCGGCCCGCGGTTGCGCGATGAGGTCACGTCGCTCACGCCCTCCATGCGACAGAGCCCGGCCACGGCGGCCAGGCCCTCACGAGTGCACTTTACTCAGTTTCTTGTGAAGATGCAAGACGTTATCGCCGCGGCGCTTTATTTGCAATTTCCATCCGAGTCACGTAGGATTCGGCCGGTTGCCATGCGCGCTGCGACGACCGGATGATCATCCTCGAACTGGCCTGCTTCGGCCTCCGTTCCTTCCGCCAGATGACCAAGCTGGCGTTGAGACCCGGCCTGAACGTCATTCACGGCCGGACGGGAGCCGGGAAGAGCACCCTGTTTGAGTGCCTGCAAATCATGCTCTTCGGACTCGACCCCCGGCCGCTCCGCGACGGAATCACCGGCGCCGACGGCTCGGCGCAGGCCGCCGTGACGGTCAGGCTGCGGAGCGGAGAGATCCACCGCCTGGTCCAGGATTTCGCGAAGGAGACGTTTCACATTCTCACATGGGATCCGAACGGAAAGAGCTTCACCCCCGCGGCGCGGGAGGCCTCGGCGCTCGACCAGTTCTGGCGCTCCGAGTGCGACGGCCTTCCGTTGGAGACCGTCCGCACGCTGGTCTCGTGGTCGCCCCGATCCACGTTCACGCCGGGCGGCGACGCCGCCCCTGATTTCACCGGGGGGATCCCGGCCGCCGCCCCTCCGCTGACGCCGGAGGAACGCTCGGCGAAGGTGCAGCGCCTCGCCGAGATCAACACCAGGCTCGCCGAGGCCGAGCGATCGGAACGCGCCGACGATGAGCGCGCCGAGGCCGCCGCCAAGGAGGCGGAGCTGCGGTCCCGGCTGGCCTCGCTCGACGCCCTTCGCGCCCGCCGCGAGGCGTCGGCGGAGCGAACAAACGAGATGACCCCGTTTCTTCAAGTTCCCAAGAACCTCGACGCCCAGTTGGAGGGATACGTCAAGGCCATCCCCGCGCTCCACGAGGAACGGACCGCGCTGGAGGAGGAGACGGGCGCGCTGGCCCTGGAGATCGAGGGTTTGGCGGAGCAGTCCCTGTTGAAGACGCCGATCTTCCTGGCCGGAGTCGGCCTGACGACGGTGTCCTTCCTGGCCGGAGCGATCATCACGCTCACCGGCTGGATGCAACACCTCTACCTCATCGGTCTCGTCGGCGGGTTGGGGCTCCTGATCGCCTCGCTCTTGCTCGATTTCCGCCGCCTCAGCCAAAAAAAATCGCTGGAGGCCCGCCGCGACGAACTCGCCACCAAGGCATCGCACCTGGAAGATCGGCTCAAGAAGAGCTACGCCGCGCCGATCGCGCTGATGACCCGCGCCAAGTGTCCCGACCCCGAGACGCTCCAGGCGAAGCGCCGCGCCGCGCTCGACTGGGCGGCCGAGCAGGCGGACTTCGATCGAGAAGAGAAGGCCATGCTGCGCGGCGCGACCCGCGACGCCCTCGAGGCGGACTGGCGGGCCGCGAAGGCGCGCGTCGAGGCGCTCCTGCGCGAGGTGGGCGAGCGGGTGGACGTCGAGAGCCTGCGCGACGCAATCGGACTGTTGACCCGCGAGTTGGAGGCGCCGACGGCGGGCGCCGCGCGGCCGACCGCCCCGTCGGCGCCGAGCGCCGGCGTCGATCCCCTGCAGGCGCACGCAGCCGAGATCAACGCCTGCCTGCTCCGCCTCTCGGAGGAACGGCTGGAAGCGCTCTTCGCGCGCGACGGCGCCGTGCTGGTGCGCCGTCGCGGCGGGAGCGAGGCGCCGCTCGACGCGCTGAGCGCGGGAGAAGCGCGTGTGGCGCGCGTGGCGATCGCGGTGGGCGCCTGGGCCGCGCGGCATGCGGGATTCGACTTCCCCCTGCTGCTGGACGACCCGCTCTCCGCCCTCGACCCCAAAACCCGTACGGTCCTGCTCGACACGCTGACCAGGCTGGGCGCCGGGCGGCAGATCATCGTGTTCGCGAACGAGCCGGCGCCGAACGCGCCCGGCATCACGCAGACCGCGCTGGCGCCGGCATGACCGCTCGTCATCGCTCGGGCCGCGACCTGCCCGGTCGCCTGATTACGTTTGACGGGATCGAGGGCAGCGGCAAATCGACCCAGCTCGCCGCGTTGAGCCGCGCGTTGACCGCGAAGGGTTGGTCCGTCGTCTCGACCCGGGAACCCGGCGGCTCGCCGCTGGGCGAAGGGGTGCGCCGTCTCGTGCTGGATCCCGCGTTCGCCGGGATGTCGGCCCGCGCCGAGTTGTGGCTCTATCTGGCCGCCCGCGCCGACCACGTCGAGCGCGTCATCCTGCCCGCGCTGGCGTCCGGCGCGGTCGTGCTCTGCGACCGGTTCTCCGAAGCCACCATCGCCTATCAGGGGTGCGGCCGCGGTCTGCCGCTCGACGAGGTGGAAGCCGCCGTCGAATTAGCCGCCGGCGGCCTTCGCCCCGATCTCGTCGTCCTGCTCGACCTTCCCGTTGAGGAGGGGTTGCGACGCGTCGGCGAGCGGCGGCTGACCAACCGGCTCGATCTCGAATCGACGGCGTTTCACCAGCGCGTGCGCGACGGCTATCTCGCCCTCGCCACGCGCGAGCCGGACCGGATCCGCGTCTTCGATGCCCGCCGACCGCTGGAGGAGCTGCAGCGCGCCATTCTCGCGGCAGTCGAGCCGGTGTGCCGGAGCGTCGTCGCCGGGAGCGCGCCGTGACCGGTCTCTCAGCCGTGGTGGGCCACCGCGACGTCATCGCGCGGCTGCGCGCGTCGCGCGCCCGCGGCCGGCTCGCGCCCGCCTATCTGCTGCACGGCGAGGACGGCATTGGCAAGCGCACCGTCGCCGAGGCGTGGACGCGCCTGCTCCAGTGCCGCGCGCCCGCGGGCGATCCCGCCGAGGCGGAGGCCTGCGGGGCGTGCGTGTCCTGCCGCCACCACGCCGCGGGCACGCACCCCGATGTCTTCCGCCTGGTTCCCCGGGAGGAGGCCGCCACCGTCGCCATCGATCAGATCCGGGAGTTGCAGGCGGCGCTGCCCTATCAGCCGTTGATCGCGTCCCCCCGCGTGGTGTTGATCCCCGATGCAACCCTCCTGCGCCCCGATGGGGCCAACGCGCTGCTCAAGACGCTGGAGGAGCCCCCGGCCCACGCCCTGTTCATCGTGATGGCCCCGCAACGCGAACGGCTGTTGCCCACGATCGTCTCGCGCTGCCAGGCCGTCCGGTGCTCGCCGCCGAGCCAGGAGGCCGTAATCGGGCACCTCACCGCGCGGCTCGGTCTCCCGGCGGAACGCGCCCGGGCGCTCTTCATCCAGGCGCAGGGTCGCATCGGTCCGGCCATTCAGGCCGCATCCGCGCCGGGCGAGGCAGCGCCGCCGTACGAAGACGTGGGCGCGCCGTCGACCATCGCCGACGCCGTGCGCCTGCTCGATCTGGCCCAGGGCATCGGCAAGGACCAGGAGGCGCTGAGAGGCCTGCTCGCCTGGCTCACGCTCTGGCTGCGCGACGTGCTCGCGTGGCGACTGACGCGCGACCCCGACCGCGTGCTCCACCCCGACCGCCGCGCGGACCTGGCGTGGTGGGCGGATCGGCTCTCGACCGACGACGTGCTGGACCTCGCGTCGGGCCTCCACGCCGTCTGGACGTCGGTCCATCGCAACCTCAACCCGCAACTGGTCGCCGAGGCGGCGCTGTTGCACATCGCGCAGCGCGTCAACGCTCACCCGCCGCGGCGTCAGGAGATCGCATGACCAAGAGCGTCGGGGTGAAACTGTGGAATCGAGGCCGGCTGTACTACTACAACCCCACCGATCTGGACCTGGAGCGGGATACGTGGGTCCTGGTCAAGACCGAGCGCGCGCTCACCCCGGCGAGCGTGTTTCTCCCGTCGCGCCCGCTGATTCCCATGCTCGAGGCGCCGTCGCTGCGCCCGATCGTCCGGAAGGCCACGCCCAAGGACGAGGAGCGGATCCGGTCGTGTCAGGCGCTCGAACAGCGCGTCCGCGCGGAGTGCCTGAAAGGCATCGCCACACACCGGCTGGCGATGCGGCTTTCCGATGTCGAGATCCTGTTCGACCGGAGCAAGATCCTGATCTCGTTCACCGCCGAGCAGCGTGTGGACTTCCGCGAGCTGGTCAAGGACCTCGCCGGGGAATTCCGGATGCGGATCGAGATGAAGCAGATCGGCGTGCGGGACGAGGCGGGCCTCCTGGGCGGCGTCGGCTCGTGCGGGCTCCAACTCTGCTGCTCCCTGTTCCTCACCAGGTTCCATCCGATCACGACGAAAATGGTCAAGGCCCAGAACCTGCCCGTCAACAACTCCCAACTGTTGGGCGCGTGCGGGCGCCTGAAGTGCTGTCTGGCGTACGAGTACGAACCCAAAGCGCCGGGCAAACCGCAGCTCGTGCAGTTGCAGGCGTGAACACGTCCTACTACATCACCACACCAATTTATTACGTCAACGACGTGCCGCACATCGGCCACGCCTACACGACGATCGCCGCCGACGTGCTCGCGCGGTATCACCGACTCCGCGGCGACAAGGTCTTCTTGTTAACCGGCACCGACGAACACGGGCAGAAGGTCCAGCAGGCGGCCGCCAAGCGCGGCGTCGCGCCCCAGCAGCACGTGGACGAACTGGTCGGCCGCTTCCAGGACGTGTGGAAACGGCTCGACATCTCGAACGACGACTTCGTCCGCACGACCCAGACGCGCCACACCGCCGTCGTCCAGGAGGTGCTGCGGCGTCTCCAGGCCGGCGGCGAATTGTACCAGCAGGGGTACGAGGGGTGGTACTGCCTCCCCGACGAGCGCTTCTGGGCCGACAACGAGGTCTCCGAGGGCACGTGTCCCGACTGCGGGCGCCCCGTCGAACGACTCTCCGAGCGAAACTACTTTTTCAAGATGAGCCGCTACCGGGACCGGCTCATCCGCCATATCGAAACCCACCCCGACTTCATCCGTCCGGAGGCGCGGCGCAACGAGGTCCTGGGGTTTTTGGCGCAACCGCTGGGCGACCTCTGCATTTCCCGCCCCAAGGCGCGGCTGCCGTGGGGCGTCCCCTTCCCGTTCGACGACGCGTTCGTCACGTACGTGTGGGTCGACGCGCTGGTCAATTACATCTCGATCCCCGGCTATACGACCGACGAGGCGCGGTTCGCCCGCTGGTGGCCCGCCTCGGTCCACCTGGTCGGCAAGGACATCCTCACGACGCACGCGGTCTACTGGTCCACGCTGCTGATGGCGCTCGGCCTCGACCTGCCGAAGACGATCTACGCCCACGGCTGGTGGACGGTGAACGGCGAGAAGATGTCGAAGAGCCGGGGCAACGTGGTCGACCCCGGCGCCGTGGCCGACGAATTCGGCGTGGATCCGTTCCGGTATTTCGTGCTGCGTGAAGTGCCGTTCGGGCAGGACGGCGACTTTTCGCGTCAGGCGTTCATCGGCCGCTACAACAGCGACCTCGCCAACGATCTCGGCAATCTCGTCAGCCGGACGCTCACGATGATCGAGCGGTACGCCGACGGCCGGATCCCGCATCGCGGCGCGGACGACGACTTCGAGGAGTTGGTGACGGCCGCCGCGCGCGAGGTGGACAATTCACTCCGCGACTTTCAGTTCCACCGCGCGCTCCAGGAAATC
>MHEO01000055.1:0-1983 GCA_001803875.1 Nitrospirae bacterium RIFCSPHIGHO2_01_FULL_66_17
GATCCGCGCGAACGCCTTTGACACCAAACACTACGACACGGGTGAGGTCAGGCAATTCGTCGGCGGCGTCGCGCTCATGAACGGCGATCAGGTGCTTGCCGCGCAGTCGCTGGGCGTGGGGGCGCCGCTCGATTATCACGGCTATCGCTTCTCGTTGTTCCGGTACGGCTATCGGGGTAGCCGGGTGACGGGCAGCATCCGGCCAGTCGCCGATCCCGCGCGCGCGACGGCGTACGACGCCGTCGTCGGGAACGGCGTGACCATGTCGGACGGCGGTGAAATCCGGCTGGCCGACCTGGTCGAGCACACCACCCGCCGCACGCCGGAAGGGGATCGCGACGTGGGCCGGGCGGTGGTCTACGAGGTGCCGGGGCGCGACGGGGCGCGGTACGAGGTGATGAGCTTCGAATCCGCGAGCCACGTCGTCGATTGGCGGAGGGCCGGCATCCGCGAGTTCGAGTCTGTCAACCTGCTGCGCGACCGCGACGCCGCGCGCGCCCTGCCGTTCGATGACTATCTCACGATCTCGACGATCGAGCCGGCCAAGGCGATCGGGCTGCAGATCCGATACTATCCCGGTCTGTGGTTTCTCCTGCTGTCGGCGTCCCTGGTGGTAGCCGGTGTGGCGTGGATGATGCGGTTCTGGAAACCGCCGACTGCCGCCCGTCCTGAATCCATTCAATCCGTCGTTTTGACCCCTTCCACCCTTACCACGCCCCCCACCTTCATCCTCCCCCGCAAGGGGGGAGGAAAGGCATCGACGCAGATCATCGAAGGGATGCGATGAACCACCTCATCCTCCTGAACCTCATGGAAGGCGGCTGCGTGGCGATGGCCGGATCGGCATGCGTCCCCTCGCTCCGACGTTTCCAACACCCCCTCATCGGCCTCACGTTGGGATTAGGGGTCGGCGGTCTTCTCCTCCGAAGCTGGGAAAGTTTCCGCCTTGGCTACGGC
This sequence comes from Nitrospirae bacterium RIFCSPHIGHO2_01_FULL_66_17, assembly GCA_001803875.1. Taxonomy (GTDB): domain Bacteria; phylum Nitrospirota; class Nitrospiria; order 2-01-FULL-66-17; family 2-01-FULL-66-17; genus 2-01-FULL-66-17. The sequence continues at coordinate 958 of MHEO01000055.1, forward strand.
CACTTCCCCTCAGCCAACCTGTTCGAAGCCGTGGCGCTGCTCACGGTCTTCTGCGTGGCGCTCCTGTGGTGGGTCGGGCGGGAGGCGCCCGCGCTGGTGGGCTCGACGGCGCTGGTCATGCTGCTTCCGCTGGCGGGATTTCTGACCTACGCCGAGGCCACGGGCGGGGCGGATCTCAAGCCGCTCATGCCGTCGCTCAACAGCATCTGGATCCAGATCCACGTGCCCGTGACCGTCCTGGGATACGCCACGTTCATCGTCGCGGCGCTGGCGAGCGCCGGAGCCCTCTGGAACCTGCGGCGCGGGGCATCCGACGCGCCCTACACCGCGGCGACGGTTCGCCTGCTCCGGCTTGGCTTTCCCCTCTTCTCGGCCGGCATCGTGCTGGGCGCGATCTGGGCCTATACCGTGTGGGGCAGTTTCTGGGCGTGGGACCCGAAGGAAACGTGGGCGCTGATCACGTGGCTGTATTACGCCGCGGCGTTCCACATGGCGACCAACCCCCGGCGGTTCGCGCTGTGGATGATCGCGGGGCTTCCGCTCACGCTGTTTACCTTCATCGGCGTCAACTACGTCTTCGCCGGCCAGCACCAGTTCGGATTGTTGTAGGGGCGGTTCGCGAACCGCCCCTACCTAGGAGAAAACATCATGGATCAATCGGCTTCTCTCGCAGTGGCGTTCACCGGCGGGCTGTTGTCGTTCGCCTCGCCCTGCGTGCTTCCGCTCGTGCCGTCCTACGTCGGCTACATCACGGGCCTCTCGTTCGAGGAACTCACCGACGGCGAGCGCACGGCGCGCGTGCGGCTGCACACCGCGATCAACGGCCTGCTCTTCATCCTCGGCTTCTCGACCATGTTCACGCTGATGGGCGCCTCGGCGAGCGCGCTCGGCCAGTGGCTGCTCGACTACCAGCCCGTCATCCGTGTCGTCGGGGGCGCGTTGGTGATCCTGTTCGGGCTGTACATCGCGGGATGGCTGAACTGGCACTGGCTGTCCCGCGAGCGACGAGTCCATCTCGCCGCGCGA
>MHEO01000055.1:1992-5598 GCA_001803875.1 Nitrospirae bacterium RIFCSPHIGHO2_01_FULL_66_17
CTCATCGGCACCTTCATCGTCGGGATGGTGTTCGCGGCCGGCTGGACGCCGTGCGTGGGACCGATCCTCGCGGGGATTCTGACGATGGCGGCGTCGGCCGAGACCGCGGAGGCCGGCGGGACGCTCCTGCTCGCCTACTCGTTCGGCCTCGGCCTGCCCCTGTTCGTTTCGGCGATCGCCGTCGAACAATTCCTGACGTCGTACCGCCGCCTCGCCCCGTACCTGCGACGCGTGTCGCAGGCCACCGGCGTGCTGCTGATCATCATCGGCGTCCTGCTCATGACGAACTCGTTCGCGCTGATCGGGGACGTGATGACGTCGTGGTTCGGATCGTCCGTCTAATACGCGACGCTACCCCCGCCCGTCCACCCTGACGCGCTGCGCCTCCAGCTTCGCCGCGACCTGCCCGGCGCCCTTCCGTCCCGACAGCAGCATCGAACCGAACGCCGGCCCCATGCGGGGCGAGCCGTAGACGGCGGCGACCGACAGGCCGACGAGGAAGAGGTTGGGATACACCTCGCCGGTTTTTTGGATCACCAGCTCTTCCGACTGATCGACCCACATCGCGCCGTTGCCCGGCACGGGCGCGTGCAGGCCGCGCTTGGCGAGGAGCTGGACGGCCACCGCGTCGTGGCCCGTGGCGTCCACCACCACGCGGGATTCGAGCGCGATCGGATCCACGTGGGCCACGTCGTGGCCCAGCATCTCCAGCGGCGTCCAGTTCACGACCACGCCTTCGAGACGGCCCTCGCGGTGGACCAGATCGACGACCTTGGTGAAGTTGATGACCTTCACGCCCGCGTCGTAGGCCGCGCCGATCAGCTTGGCCGTCGCGTGCGGGGGATCGACCAGGAACATGTCGGGGCCGGCCTCCCGGCACGGCGCGCCGACTTCTTCCAGGATCGTCTGCGCGGGCGCGGCGATCGTCGCCTTGGTCATCAGGTAGCCGCCGTTCCAGAACCCGCCGCCAAGATGGTTCATCTGCTCGACGATGACGACCTTGAATCCGGCCAGAGCCAGATCCCGGGCGCAGACGAGGCCCGACGGGCCCGAGCCGATAATCAGCGCGTCCGACTCGATCATCTCGTCGAACTGGCGAAAGTATTCGCGGGCGATCGCCCGGGTGATGTCCCGCTCGCGGGTGGGTGCTATCGCGCGTGTCTGGTCCATGTCGTCACCTACCGGTAAATTTCCAGCCCCGTCTTTTTAAATTCCTCGGACTTCTCCTGCATGCCTGTTTCCAGCACCTTCGCCTCGTCCAGGGCTTTCTGCGCGGCGTAGTCGCGGACGTCCTGCGTGATCTTCATCGAACAGAACTTGGGGCCGCACATCGAGCAGAAGTGCGCCACCTTCGCGCCCTCGGTCGGCAGCGTCTCGTCGTGAAACGCCTTGGCGGTCTCGGGATCGAGCGAGAGGTTGAACTGATCCTCCCAGCGGAACTCGAAGCGCGCCTTGGAGAGCGCGTTGTCGCGCCGCTGCACGCCCGGATGCCCCTTGGCCAGGTCGGCGGCGTGGGCCGCGAGTTTGTAGGTGATCACGCCCGTTTTCACGTCTTCCTTGGTCGGCAGGCCCAAATGTTCTTTGGGCGTGACGTAGCAGAGCATCGCGCAGCCGAACCACCCGATCATGGCCGCGCCGATGCCCGAGGTGATGTGGTCGTAGCCCGGGGCGATGTCGGTCGTCAGCGGCCCCAACGTATAAAACGGCGCCTCGTGGCACTCCTTGAGCTGCTTCTCCATGTTGACCTGGATCAAGTGCATCGGCACGTGGCCGGGCCCCTCGATCATCGTCTGCACGTCGTGCCGCCAGGCGATCGTGGTCAGTTCGCCGAGGGTCTCCAGTTCGCCGAACTGGGCCTCGTCGTTGGCGTCGGCGATCGCGCCGGGGCGCAGGCCGTCGCCCAGGGAAAACGACACGTCGTACGCCTTCATGATCTCGCAGATTTCTTCGAAGTGCGTGTAGAGGAAATTCTCCTTGTGATGCGCGAGACACCACTTGGCCAGGATCGATCCGCCGCGCGAGACGATCCCCGCCGCGCGCGAGGCCGTCAGTGGAACGTAGCGGAGCAGGACCCCCGCGTGGATCGTGAAGTAGTCCACGCCCTGCTCGGCCTGCTCGATCAAGGTGTCGCGGAAGAGCTCCCACGTGAGCGCCTCAACCTGGCCGTCCACCTTCTCCAGCGCCTGGTAGATCGGCACGGTGCCGATCGGCGTCGGCGAATTGCGGATGATCCACTCGCGTGTCTCGTGGATGTTCTTGCCGGTCGAGAGGTCCATCACCGTGTCGGAACCCCAGCGGGTCGCCCAGATCATCTTCTCGACCTCTTCTTCGATGGACGACGCCACCGCGGAGTTGCCGATGTTGGCGTTGATCTTCACCAGGAAGTTGCGGCCGATGATCATCGGCTCGAGTTCGGGATGGTTGATATTGGCGGGGATGATCGCCCGGCCGCGCGCGACCTCCTCGCGGACGAACTCGGGGGTGATCCACTTCGGGATGGCGGCGCCCCAGCTCTGCCCCGGGTGCTGGTGCGCGAGGTGGCTGGGGGTGGGGCTCGTCCCGCCGGCCATGACGTCCATGATCCGCTCACGGAGCTGGTTCTCACGGATCGCGATGTACTCCATCTCGGGTGTCACGATCCCCTTGCGCGCGTAGTGCATCTGCGTGACGTTCATCCCCCGCTTGGCGCGCAGGGGCTTTCGGAGATTGGGGAATCGGATCGCGTCCAGGCGCGGATCGTCCTCGCGCCGGCGCCCGTATTCGGACGACACGCGCGGCAACCCCTCCACGTCGCCGCGATCGAGGATCCACGCGCGCCGCAGCGGCGTGAGCCCCTTGCGGATGTCGATCGCCGCGTCGGGATCGGTGTACGGGCCCGAGGTGTCGTACACCACCACCGGCTCGTTGACCTCCACCGCCCCATCTCTCGCGTGCCGCGTGGGCGACAGCGCGATCTCGCGCATCGCCACCCGGACTCCCGGCCGGGCGCCTTCCACGAAAATCTTCCGCGAGGCGGGCAGCGGCGCGGTCGTCAATCCCGGTTCCGACACCGGCTCCTCGATCGCCGTCCGCTTCGCCCCGTCCCCGTATCCGTTCCGATTGCCGTCTCCGTGTGTGTCCATAGTGCCTCCAAAATAAAAAACCGCGCCCAACGAGGCGCGGTCTCTCAAACGTCGACACCGACCGCTTCCCTTCGCTGGCATGATCCAGATCAGGTTCAAAGGGTTGTCCGCATCCGCGGACTCTCAGCCCCTTCGGGGCTCCCCTAGCGTACGGGGCCAATCCTACTACCGCGTGTTCGTCGAAGTCAACGGCGGTCGCCGAAGACCTTTACATTTTCTCCCCGCTCGTTATGATAGAGGCCGCACGTCTCGACATCACCAGAGGATCTCTCATGCGCACGGTCAATCCGATACGACTCTTCGCTGGACTCGCCCTCTTGCTGCTGGCGGCCGGCTGCGGAGCCCACGCGCCGCGGATCATCCCCTTCGGCTCGGGGATCGCGCCGCCCCGCACGCTCGCCGTCCTCCCGCTCGACAACCAGACCAACTCGGTGCCCGGCATGCTCTACGTCCGCCAGGTCATGCACGAGAATCTCGAGCGCAA
>MHEO01000055.1:5616-6090 GCA_001803875.1 Nitrospirae bacterium RIFCSPHIGHO2_01_FULL_66_17
GATCGCCGACGTCGACCGCGCGCTGTCGGACCAGCTCGGCATCTCCCTCGGCGGGCAGGTGTCGGAGGACCTCATCCCGAAGATCGGCCAGGCCCTCGGCGTCGACGCGGTGCTGACCGGGACGCTCCAGAAATTCGGCACCGTGCTCGCGCTCTACAGCGAGGTCGAAGCGACGTTCGTCATGTACGAGACCGGCACGGGGAAAAAAATCTGGGAGTACCACGGCTCTGCGCGGCAGGACACGGCCGTGGCGCAACGCAACTCCAACGCGGTCTCGCTGACCGCCGCGCTGGTGGGGAGCGTGGTCCAGCGCGGGCGCGGCAAACCGCTGCAGCCGGTGGTGCGCGAGTATTATCGTAAGCTGTTGTCGGAGATGCCCACCGGCGCCGAAGCGCCGCAGGGAGGGGGCTGGACGGATTGAACGGATCGATCGGAACCGGAGGACTTCAGATGAAGACGAAAACATGGCACCGA
>MHEO01000055.1:6105-6201 GCA_001803875.1 Nitrospirae bacterium RIFCSPHIGHO2_01_FULL_66_17
GTGGTGGCGCTCGTGGTGGCGGCCGCGTGGGGCGCGAGTGCGTGCAGCATCAGCTCGACCGGCGTGGTCAAGGACGACACCACGCTGAGCGGGGAG
>MHEO01000056.1 GCA_001803875.1 Nitrospirae bacterium RIFCSPHIGHO2_01_FULL_66_17
GCCGGTGCTGGCACCGATCACGACGCCGCTCGGCGAGGTCTACATGTATCGCATCAAGGGTGGGACTTTAAGCAACACCGAGCGGCGCACGCTCCAGGACTGGACGATCCGCCCGCGCCTGCGCACCGTGGACGGCGTGGCCGACGTGAACTCGCTCGGCGGCGAGGCGCGCGCCTTCGAGGTCGCTGTGCAACCCGAACGGCTGGCACGCTACGGCCTCGGGCTCGATGACGTCGAGCAGGCGCTCGAAGCGAGCAATCGCAACGCCGGCGGCGACCGCATCAACCGACAAGACCAGACCCTGCTGGTGCGCACGGTGGGTGTGCTGCGCGGTCTGGACGATATCGGCAAGGTGGTCGTGGCGACGCGTGCCGGCACACCGGTGCTCGTCCGGGACGTGGCCGAGGTGCGCCTGGGTTCGCTCATCCGCTACGGCGGCGTGACCGCCGACGCCCAGGGTGAAGTCGTCACGGGCCTGGTGCTACTGCGCAAAGGCGCGAACGGGCGCACCACGGTCGAGGGCGTGAAGCGCGAACTCGCGGCACTCGCGCCGACGCTGCCCGAGGGCGTCAAGATCGAGCCGTTCTACGACCGCACCGAGCTGATCGAGGCCGCCGTGTGGACGGTGGAGAAAGCACTGGGTGAGGCGGTGGTGCTGGTGCTGATCGTACTCATCGTGCTGCTCGGCAACCTGCGCGCGGCGCTCACGGTGGCGCTGATCCTGCCGCTCACGGTGTTGTTTACGTTTCTGATGATGCGCCTGTTCGATGTCTCCGCCAACCTCATGTCGCTCGGCGGGCTGGCCATCGCCATCGGCATCCTGGTGGATGCGGCTGTGGTGGTCGTGGAGAACATCCACACCCAGCTCGCGCATGCCCCCAAGAGCGTGAGCCGGCTGCACCTCATCTACCGCGCCGCGGCCGAGGTCGGCGTGCCGGTGCTCTCGGGGGTGCTCATCATCGTCATCGTGTTCCTGCCATTGTTCACGCTCTCCGGCCTCGAAGGCAAGATGTTCGCGCCGCTCGCGCTGACCATCTGCTTCGCACTCCTGGGCTCGCTCCTGCTCTCGCTCACCGTCATCCCGGTGCTCGCGAGCTTTCTGATGCGCCCTGGCGCGCATGCTGAAGACCGCGTCATCGCGACGATCAAGCGCGTCTATCTGCCGGCGATGCGCTGGGCGCTCGCGCATCGCATGACCGCGGTCAGCGGCGCGCTGGTCGCGTTGGGCGTG
>MHEO01000057.1:0-4313 GCA_001803875.1 Nitrospirae bacterium RIFCSPHIGHO2_01_FULL_66_17
CGCGCCACTTCCTCGGCGAGCAGCGTCTCCATCGTACGCGGCGCGCGGCGCGATGGTGATTCGTTCCCCCGTGCGCGCAGCGCCTGGATGAACGGCGGCGCGCCGAGAAACGGGCCGGCCTCGCCGGGATGCCACTCGGCGCGATAGCCCTCGTTGATGCCGTCCGCGACGAATCGCGCGTACGCGGCCCGCGTCGCGAGCGTGCCGGTGATCGGTCCTCGGTCAATCAGCCCGGACGCGCCGAGCCCCAGGTACGCGCGATGGCCGGACCACGGCCAGTCGTCCGGCTTGGCGACGAGCTTCGCGCGCACCGGGTTGAGGTGAATGTAGCGGACCAACTCTGCCAGATAGGCCTCCCGCTCGCACACGATCGCGCGGTACCGGCCCTGAAACACGTGGCCCTTGCGCCGGTAGCGGTCGTTGAAGTGCCGGCTGTAGCGGGTCAACATCGACTGCATGATACGCGCGGTGGGCGCGTCGCGGACCTCGATCAAGAGGTGGACGTGGTTGGGCATCGCGGCGTACGCGTAGAGCGAAAAGGGATAACGGCGCTTGGCGGTTTCCAGCGCCTTGAGGAAGACCCCGTAATCCGCGCGATCGCGGAAGAGCGTCTGCCCGTTGTTGCCTCGGGCCATGACGTGGTAGACGAGCCCTCCGGCATGGACGCGGGGGTGTCGCGGCATGGCGGTATCCTACGCCGGACTGAATCGGCGCGCAAGGGGGGGCGGCCGTGATCCCGTGATAAGATGCGCAACGAACGCAAGTCTGACACCGACGTGAGGTGGTGGGGTTAGGGGAGGGCGGCGAGACGCGCGCGGGCGGCTTCGGCGAGGGACGCGTTGCCGGCGGCGGTTGCGAGGCGCTCGGCGTCCTGGTAGAACCGGCGCGCGGTGGCCGGAGCGCCCGTGAGTTCGGCGAGCGCGCCCGAGTGATAGAGTGCGCCGGGGGAGTCGGGGGACGCGGCACGGGCGGCACCGAGCGTCGCGTCGGCCTCCGCCCACCGTCGCTGGACCAGCAGCAGCGCGCTCAGGTTGAGCAGGCTCTCGGGGTGGAGGGGATTGACCGCCAGCGCGCGTCGATACCACCGCTCGGCCTCCGCGGGGTCATCCGATGACTGCGCGATCAATCCCAGGTTGTACAGCGCCGGCACGTAGCCTGGCGCGACATCGGTCGCGCGCAGATACGCGGCCCGCGCCGCGGCGCGATCCCCCCGTTGCTGCGCGACGACCCCCTGAGCCACCAGCGCGGGGGGATAGTCCGGGCTGATGGCGAGCGCGGCCGCGAGGGCGCGCTCGGCCTCGTCCCACCGCCCCGCCGCCGCGAGCGCGAGCCCCGCGTTTGCCTGCGCGCGATACGACCCTGGCGCGCGCGAGACCGCGTGGGACCACAGCGCCACGGGGTCGGCCCATGCCCGACCACGCTCGACGACCATCCACGCGAACAGGACGGCACACCCCACGCCTGCCGCGACGGCGGGACGCCGCAGGACGGGCCGGGTGTCGATCAGACGGATCAGCCCCAGCGCGGCCAGGGCCGCCAGCCCCGCGTGCTGCAGGTACGCGCGATGCTCCTGGAACGGCACGTTGAGCGGCCAGAGGAGGGTGGGCAGGGCGACGACGAGTGCCCAGACGGCGAACAGTCCCGCGGCCCGCAGCGAGGGCAAGGATGAGCGCGCGACGGCGACGCCGAGCGCGGCCGGGAGCAGCGCCAGAACCCACAGGAGGACGGCGCCGGGAGTGGGCCACTCCGGGAGGGGATGGTCAACGCTCAGCGGCCACGGGATCAGAAAGAGCCGGACCGCCAGCCCGATCGCCTCGACCTGTTGCGCGACGACGCCCGCGTACCGCCCCACCGCGCCGGGAGCGCCAAGCGCGGCGACGGCCGGCCGCCAGAGCCCCGTCGTTCCCGCGTAGACGGCGAGGCCGGCGGCGAGGAACGCGTACGGTGCCCAGCGGCTCCACGCGGACACGGCGCGGGATCGATCGAGGAGGATGAAGCGGTCGGCGGCGAGGCACAGCAGTGGCAATGCCGCGGCGGTCTCCTTGGAGAGCAAAGCCAGCGACGCGAGCGACAGGAAGCCCGTCATCCACCCGAGGGCCGACCGGCCCCTCCTCTGCGCCTCGCGCCCACGGATGAGGCACCACAGCGCCGAAAGCGACCATGCCGCGGCTAACAGCCCCGCGCGGGATGACGCGTAGAGCACCGCTTCGCTGTTCGCGGGGTGCAGCGCCGCGATCGCGCCGGCCACGAGCCCCGCGCGCCGATCGCCCGTGAGCCGGGTGACCACGGCGATCAGGAGCCACACGACGGCCAGGTGCAGCGCGAGATTGCCCGCGTGGAAGCCGATCGGCGACGGCCCGGCGAGCCGAATCGTCGCCCAGTAGCTCAGGTACGTCAGCGGCCGGTAGTGCCCGCCCGCGGTCTCGGCGCTCGAGAGCGAGGTCCCCGTAAACGCCGTCCGCCACGCGCCGGGCTGGCGGAGCGCGGCGTTGGCGGCGAGCGTGTGGCCGTCGTCGTACTGAAACGGATGGTTGAGCGACGGGGCATAGACGAGGGTGGTGACCAGCAGGAGCGCGGCGACGGCGGCGTATCGCACGGCGTTAGCGCGTGGGGCATCGATGCATGCCCGCATCGTACCCGGGATCGCCGGCGCGCGCAAGGTTGCTGGGACGCGGGAAGACGTAACCCGAAACGGAGTTACGCAACTAACTCAAGTCTGACACCGACCTTGAGTTTTGGGGGTTATTTCAGCTTGATCCGGCGGATGCCGTCCGGGGTGGTTTCGGTGATTAGGGCGGTGCGGCCGCCGGGTTCGATCGCCAGCCGGCGGGGGTTCTTCAGCCCCGTTGTGATTGTCGCGGAGGTGGGGAGCTGGGGACCGGCGATCACGACCCGGATGAGGTCCTGTTCTAGAAGCACGAGCGCCGTGGCGCCCCCGGCCTCGATGGCCACGTCGATCGGGCTTTGAAGGCCATTGCGAACCGGCGTGACCGGGCAGGGTGCGGCGCAGGGGGGCAGGGTCAGCCTCAGCAGTGTACCGGCCGCCGTATCCGTCACCAAGGCCGTCTTCCCATCGGGTTCGACCGCGAGGCCGTTGGGTTGGGCGAATCGCTGAGACGTTTCGAGGGGCGCGAGGGTCCGCGGCTGAGCCTGCAAATCCACCACAAAGAGTGTCGCGGCAAGGAGATCCGTGACCAGCGCGCGGGTTCCGCCGGGAAGCAGCACGATGGCGGAGGGAGCCGTCATGTCCGGTGTCTCCACGAGGGATTCGTGAGTTCCGGTGTCAAGATGAACTCGTTCGACGATCCCCTTGTCGATGGAATTTTGTTGATCACGCGGGCGAACGCCCGCCACCAGCGCCGTCGATCCGCCGCTCTCGATCGCCAGGCCGGACGGTCGGTGCAGGCCCTCTGCCAGGGTGGTCACCCTTCCGTCGGCGAGGTTGACCCGGGAAACCTCGCCGGTGTTCTGCTCCACGACCAGCGCCGTCCGCTCCCCGGACTCCACGAGGAGGGCCAGGGGCTTCGACAGGCCGGACGCCAGGCGGGTCTTTGCGCACGGGGGCGTGACGCAGGTCGAGAGCGCGATCCGGGTCAGGTCGTCCGACCCCGCCTCGGCCACGAGCAGGGTGCCTTCTCCGGGCTCGAGCGCGATCCCGCGCGGTTTGCGCAGGCCGGAGGCCAACTCATGGATCGTCACCGGCATGGAACCGATTAAGTCCACGTTGAACACCTTGCCCAGGCTTTCATCGGCGAGCAGGGCGGTGGTCGTCGACATGGTGGGTTTCGCGATCCCCACCGGCCGGACCAGCGGATTTTGGCCTCGAGAGTCGAGAACGGCGATCTCGTTGGGGGCGCTGTGTATGGCGGGATTGATGTTGACCATCACCAACTTACCGAACGGATCCCCGGCGGTCACGAGCGCGGTGTAGCCTTCGTTCAGCACGGTGATTCCCCGCGCCCGGGCCAGTGAAAGTCCCGAGGCGAGGACGGTCCCACCGTCGTCCGCGGTCGCGGGGGAGAACCGAAAAATTTTTCCCCCTGCCGCGCTGTCTACCGCTTCGTCGGCCAACAACACCAGGCCGGACGACTCCAGCGTCATCCCCGCAGGCTTGCTAAGGGGCATTGTTTGAAAGCGCGTGGCCGTCCCGCTGGTCAGATCGATGCGCGTGACCCGCTGGTCGCCCCACTCGCTCACCAGCACGGTAATTCCGCCGGGCTCGGGCAACACGCCGAACGGGGAAAGCAATCCCTTGGCGATCCTCGTGACGAGGCCCGTTTCCAGATCGACCCGGGATACCTCGCCGGACTCGA
>MHEO01000057.1:4341-7514 GCA_001803875.1 Nitrospirae bacterium RIFCSPHIGHO2_01_FULL_66_17
CGGAGCGACCGGACGGTTCGATGGCCACGCCAGTGGGGCCGTTGAGCATCGGCAGGTGGCCGATCGCCGCGAGGAGGATATTGGCGGTGCCGCTCCGCGACGGGTTCGCCGCACTCACCGCGCGCAGCGTGACGATCCGCGAGGCGGGCAACGTCTCCGGGGCCGGGGCGCGGTACAGGCCGCTGGCCGACACGGTGCCATCCGCCGCGCCGGCGTCGAGTGTCCATTGAACAGCCGTCGAGCCCGCGTTCCGCACATCGGCCGCGAACTGGACCTCCTGGCCGGCCGCGACCGTCGCCAGCGCGGGGCTCACGGTGACGCTCGCGTCGGGCGGAGGCGGCGCGGTGGGCGAGTCGCTCCCGCCCCCTCCGCTCCCGCAGCTCGTCAGGATCGCCGCACAACCGGCGACGCCAAGGACGAAGACCAGGGAGAGACTGACTGAGAGGAAAACCCGATCGTGCGGTGACGTTGGTGTCGCTGTCATATGATGAAACCTCGAAGTGCCTACCCCGACGACACGGTAGACGCCGAAATTATTCAATCCTCACCGACCCCGCGCCCCCGGCACTTGACGCCGGGGATCGCCTTCCGTCATGCTGGGTCACCTTCCATCCCGACGAAAAGGAACCGACCGATGAAGAGGATGCGCCGCAGCACCCTCGCTGCCGTCCTGCTGGGGTTCGCCGCGCTCTCGTCGCCCGCGTGGGCCCAGTCGGCGGCGCCGGATCTCGAATCGCTCCGGCGGGATATCCAGAATCTCCGCGCGGTGATCGACGAGCAGCGGGCGGCGATCGCCGAGCTGCGGACGACCCTCCGCCGGTTGGAGCAGGCGGTTGCGGAGGCGGGGCGGCGGGGCGAGGCGGCCCGGGAGGTGACGGTCACGATCGACCGGCAACCGGTCCGGGGACGGCCCGACGCCCCGGTGACGATCGTCGAGTTCTCCGATTTCGAGTGTCCCTTCTGCGCGCGGTTCTCTCAGGATGTCTTTCCGAAGGTGGATCGTGAATTGATCGCGACGGGGAAGCTCAGAATCGTCTATCGAGACTTCCCGCTCCCCACCCATCCCTACGCGGAGGAGGCGGCGTACGCCGCGATCTGTGCGGACCAACAGGGTAAATTCTGGCCGATGCACGACACGCTGTTCGCGAACCAGCGCGCGCTCGATCCGACCTCCCTCCGGCAATACGCGAAGGAGTTGAGACTGGACGCGGCGGCGTTTGAGACGTGCATGCAAAGCGATGGCCCCAAGGCGGACATCGAGCGCGACCGGCACGACGGCGTCGAAGCCGGGGTGCGCGGCACGCCCGCGTTCGTCATCGGTCGGACCGTTCCCGGCTCCACGGTGACCGGCGAGATGGTCATCGGCGTCCAGTCCTTCGAGGCCATCCGCGCCAAGATCGACTCCCTCACGAAACGCTGAGGGCATCCGCCATTCCGCGACGTCCGCGTCGCTGACTCCGGCTGCAGCCATCCGACTTGCGGCCGACACGCTATCCGTTTCGGACCAACGCCATGTGCTCGCCCGGAGGAGCCTAGATTCAGGTGGGTTCTTCTCAGGTGGCACAGAACGCAACGATCGCAAGTCTGACACCGGTCTGGGGTGGGGGATTTGAGGTGCACTTATTCCCCAGAAAGTTCCCTCGAGGTCGGTTGGCGATGGGAAGGCGGGTTCGGATGGACGTCGTGCGCCGGGTGAGTGGGAGCCCTCATCATAGAGGGCGTATCGCCGGGAGTCTTCGCTGATCGGCGTGGATTTTTCTTGCAATCACAGGCGTTACGCGCGCGAGGCGATGGGCGAAATGGCGAGTACGACCCGCGGTGTCCGGTTGCCGAGATAGAAAAGATCGTTCATGGCATGGGATTTGCTCGATTTCGCCTTACTTTACTTTTTTCTGACTATTTCCGGATCGCTTCGGCATCCGGCTGCGGTTCAAATCGCAAGGAGTGTGACATGAAGTCGAGAATCCCGTCGTGTTCCCGCCCGTCGTTCCTCGCGTTCGCCTTCATCGTCTCGGTCTTGCTGTTCTCGCCCGTCCCGTCATGGTCCGGCACCCCCATCGTGGACGACACGGCGTTCATCGTGAATGCCGGCACGTACAAGGCGCCGGTCGGCGATTTGGACCTGCTGATTCTACGGGAACAGTACGCTGCGGCGCCTCTCAGCTTGACGGCATTCGACAACCCGGATCCAGCGGGCACGGTGATCACCGGGAACCCGGTGACCTTCGGGTCGCCGGACTGCGTGCAGTCGATTCTTCTTCGCCTCTATGACGGCAGTCAAGCCGGGATTATCCGAACCTCAAGCGGGACAATTTCGTTTCGCGATGGCCCCGGAACGGATGTCCGCGTGCTGGGGATCGTCACGGATATCGTCCGCGGCGCGCCGGATCTCCAGGGGTCCGATCTCGTGTTCCAATCGAGCATCGTGGCGACCATTCTCAATTCGGCTCCCGCGCGCCGGCTAGAGTCCGATCTGCCGGGTCCTGACAGCGTGGCGATCGCGCCGGATCGCAAGAGCGTGACGTTCACGATGGCCACGAACGCGGGTGCCGACGATCTCCGTATCATCTTGGACTACGGCGACGGGGTCTGCCCGGCCAGCCTCGGCGTTCCGACCGGTGATTTCCCTGCAGGGGTCACGTTCGATCTCGCCCTCGTCGATAACATCGTGACCACGAAGGGGGTCCGCGTCGGGGAGACCGAGTTCGGGGAAGCGATTTCCGCCACCGGGATCGGCCTGACGGCGCCCGGGACCCCGTCCTCCCAGTCGCCCACCCGGCTTCCCGATGTGAACTACTTTGGACAGACCCGGGCGCGCGACACCGATCCAAACTTCGGTGGCGAGGATGACCACATCGGGATTTACTATGTTGCGGTCGATCCCGCGATCGGGGGAACCCCGGGTCCGGATTTTTACGTATGGATCCTCGATGGCGACAACGACAGCAGCACGACCACCACGGTCGGAACCGACGATCGCCGAACCGGGACATCGACCACGCCATCTGTCTTCGAGTACATGCTGTACGGCGGCCCAGGTGGAAACGCCGGCGCCAACGATGATTTGATCGGCCCCAACGGAGGAGATCCTCCCGACTTCGGCGGCAACAACGATCCGACCGACGATTTCAGCGGAACGTTGATCGACATCAATCCCGGCCGGTCGGCCGACC
>MHEO01000057.1:7536-19020 GCA_001803875.1 Nitrospirae bacterium RIFCSPHIGHO2_01_FULL_66_17
CTTCCCACCTTCGCGATCAAGACTGGACTATCATCGGCGTCGACATGGACGCGACGCCGGGGTACGTCATCCCGTCCAATCCCACGCTGGGTTCAGCCGATGATTCGCTCAACCAGTTCTTTGGCGCGGGCAAGTACATTTATAAATTGGTCGTCGACGGACGGGACGTCCGTGGCCAGGTCGCGGCGGGACTGGCAACTGACTTTAGTCGGTACCAAATCGACACGTCCACCAACTCAGCCGACCCGAACACGGGTGACTGCATGGGCATCAAGCCGATCGCAAACTGCGTCGTCCCGTTCGCGTATGAACTGGTGTTTGCCGGGCGACCCCAGGCGCAAATCCCGATCATGACGGAGACGTTTATCCTCGTGCCCTCTCTCCAGGGACACTCGTTGGATATTCAGACCTTGGATCTCGACGAGACGGGCGGACCCGCCGCCGCGTTTCCAGGTACCTCCGCCTTGGTGATCCGCAGCGCGGACCAACCGAATATGGCGTCAACCGCTGGAACCTGCCCGTTCCCGAGCGATAACACGTCGCCGGACGCCTGCACCTTTGAGAGCGGGAATCAGTTGGGATTGTCGACGGGAACGCTCTTCTTGTGGACGAGCCTGAATCAAATGGAGCGGATTCCGAGTACGGTGTTTCCGACGGCAAAGGACGGTGCGACGTGCGGTCCCGGACCATTCGCATCAATTCCCTCGCTCTGCTACAACACGCTCAATCACGAGGATGTGCTCTGGAAGGTTGCGGTCGACCCCGTAAGCTTTTCCAATCCATATGCCATTCGGGCGTTCACCGATTCGTTGGCCGCCGCGCTCATTCCCGTGGCGCCGACGCCACCGGACGTGACGCCGCCCCAGCCGCCCACCCTGGCGGCGAGCCCGGTCACCAGCACGCAGATCGATCTGAGCTGGTTTGGTGCCACCGACAACGTGGGCATCGGGTCGTACCGGATTTACCGGATCGATCCCTCCGACTGGATAACCAACAACACGATAACCGTCCTGGAGCTAATCACCACCGTGTCGGGCTCGGTGACCTCCTACGCGGACATCGGGCGGACGCCCAGCACGCCCTACTGCTACCAGGTCACGGCGGTGGACCTGTCGTCGAATCAGTCCGATCCGTCCAACGTGGCCTGCGCGACCACGCCGACCGGGGATACCACGGGTCCCTTCGCGCCCGTGCTGACGGCCTCGACCATGAGCCAGACCCAGATCGACGCGTCATGGACCGCCGCGACCGACAACGTGGGGGGCACGGGCGTTGCCGGCTACGAACTCTACTCATGCCAGGCTCCGAACACCACGACGGACTGCACGGCGAGCGGTGGAACGCTGCTGATCGATACGATGAATCCCACGGTGTTCAGCTATCCCAACACCGGCCTGACGGCGAGCACCCGCTATTGCTACGCAGTTCGGGCCTACGACGGGGCGAACAATCCGGGATCCTTCTCCAACAACGACTGCGCGAACACGCCCGATCCGCCGCAGCCGCCCGACACCACGCCGCCCTCGGTTCCCGCTCTGTCGGCAACGCCGTTCGATTCGACGCAGATCGACCTGACGTGGACGGCCGCGACCGACAACGTGGGGGTGACGGAGTATCTGCTGTTCAGGTGCCAGGCGACGAGCGACCCGCCGGGGTGCACGCCCAGCACGACGGCCGGGACACAGATCGCGTCGCTGACGGCGTCGACGTTGAGTTATTCCGACATGGGCCTCGCGCCGAGCACGCCGTACTGCTACGTGGTCGTGGCCAGGGACGCAGCCGTCAATCCGACGTCTTCGAACACCGACTGCGCGACGACGCTCCCGCCGCTGGCGGCGGCTCCATCGGCGCCGAGTCTGTCGGCGACGGCCGTGAGCCCGACCGAGATCGACCTCGCGTGGGGGGCATCGAATCCAAACGGCGGAACGATTACGTCGTATCAGATTTACCTCTGCTCGCCCGGACCCTGCACGCCGAGCACCAGTGGCGTGCCGCTCGCGACGGTGAGCGGAACCACGCTGACGTACCCCAGTACCGGGCTGACGCCGAACACGACGTACTGCTATCTGGTGACGGCGACGGACACCGAAGCCTTGACGTCTCCGCCGTCCAACCTGGTGTGCGCCACTACGCCCGCCGATACCTCGGCGCCGTCGATTCCCATGGATTTGGACGCGACCGCCATGGGCTCGTCCCAGATCAACGTGTCGTGGGATGGGTCGACGGACAACGTGGGCGTGGTCGCGTACAAGTTGTACCGGCGGATCGGCACCTCGGGGACGCTTACGTACCTCACCACCGTGCTGACCACGATCTACTCGAACATCGGCCTCGATCCCTCGACCACGTACTGCTACTACGTGATTGCGGTGGACGCGGCGGGGAACGAATCGAGTCCCTCGAACATCGACTGCGCGACCACGTCCGGCACGGTTGAGCCGGCGACGATTATGATCACGCCGGTGACGATCAACCTCGGGACGTCCGGCATTCCGATCAACGTGTTCATTTCGTTCGACCAGACGGTGCCCGGCGCCCACGTCGCGCAGGACATCTGCATCACCGGCGTGAACACGCCGCCCGGCTGTCCGACGACGGGCCTGTACAAGATCCGGATGCACTTCCCAGCGCGTCCGTCGAATAACACGATCCCCGATCCGATTGACCATATGTTGGGGACGGAGATCTTCACCGGTAGCAACTCGCTGAACGTCAAGTTTCGGCGGGCGGATGTGGAGGCGAGGCTCGAACCGGCCGACGACGTGATCCTGGAAGTGAGAGGTCTGCTGAAGGACACCCACACGTTCTCCGGGACGGATACGGTCAACGTGAACCCGTAGGCCATCGTCGCCAAGAACCGTCCGGTCGACCGTCGACCAGCCACCCTGCCGAGCGGTGTTTGCTCGGCAGGGTGTTTTTCAGGAGGGCGCTGGTTTAGAATGGACGCCATGCGGTTCATCCGGTGGGGAGTGGTGATCCTGTTCTGCGGGGCCGTCGGCGGCTGGGCCGCCGCGGCCCAGCCGGGGGGACCGCCTCCGGTGGTGGTGGACCGATGCGGCCGTTGCCATGCGACGGAGATCGACGGCCGGTGTCTCGCCGGCGACTGCCGGGCGCAGGGCGTGCCGGTGATCCGTGCGGGGCCGCGCGATTGGTCGCTGGCCACCGACTTCATGGTGTCGGCGCTCGGCTGCCCGCTCACCCCTGGGGAGCGCAAGACGGTGACCGAATGGCTCGACGCCGTATTTCCCGGACCCCGCTATCCGCTCACGTGGACCGAGGTCTATAGCGTGTCGGCGACGCGGGGTTGGAACGTCGTGACGCTCACAAGCTGGCGCGAGCACCTCTACTTCGGCACCGAGGGCGGTGGCGGTATTTTTCGCTCCCGCGATGGGGTGGCCTGGGAGGAGGTCGCGAGCACGGGGCACGACAAGGTGTATGGGCTCACGGCGTTTCGGGGCGCGGTGTTCGCCGGGGCCTACAACCCGCGTCCCGAGATCTGGTCGAGCGCCGACGGACGCGCGTGGGCGCGGGTCGCCACGCTCCCGCCGCTTCAGCGAGGCGTGACGGCGCTCGGGACCTTCCGGAACCGGCTCTACGCGGGAACGGGCTCGGGGCGCGTCTATCGCTCCGCGGACGGGCGGGCGTGGGACCAGGGTGTCGCGCTCGTGCCGGGAAGCCGGGACACGTGGGGGCACTGGATTCGGTTTCTCGTCGAGTTTCGCGGGCGGCTGTACGCCGGTCTCGAAGGCGGCGGCCTCTTTCGGTCACGAGACGGGAATGCCTGGTCGCAGGTTCCGGTTTCCCTGTCGGGCCGTCCGGGCCTCCGCGGCGCCGCGGTGTTCGGCGGGCGGCTGTACATCGGGAGCACCGGGACGGGCGAAATCCTGCGAACCCAGGACGGGGAGCGCTGGGAGACGGTGTTCAAGGGGCCGGCCGGGCGGGGCTACGTGGCCGCCATGGCGGTGTTCGACGGCGCGCTGTACGCGAGCTTCGACGGGACGGTCTTGCGGTCGCACGATGGGCGCGCCTGGGAGCCGGTGGGGGAAATCAGTCCGAAGACCGTCGAGGCGCTGGCGCCCTTCGGCGGCGAGCTGTACGCGGGCACCGACCGACCGCCGGGCGGGCAGCTCTTCCGCACGACCGGGCTCGAACCGTCCACGAAGGCGGTCCCGGTGCGCGAGACGGCTCATGCCGGAGCCGTGACCGGAAGCTACCTCGACGTGCAAACGGGATATCAGATTCCGGAGGTGATCGAAGAGACGTTGGCCGACGGGACGAGCGCGCTCGATCACCGATGGACGATTCCCCATCCCGGCGGGCGCCGTTTGCTCGTGGCCGTCCGCGGCCACCGCTCGGCCGGCGGAGACGGGGAGGCCTTCGCGTTCTCGATGTCGACCGACGGTGAACGGTTCCGCGACCTCTTCGTGCTCGGGGAGACCGAGGAAACCCGCGGGTATCACCTCATCCCACTCCCGAGCCTGCCGCCGGGCGAGGTCACGATTCGGGTTCAGGATACCGACCGCGCGCCCGGGCGGACGGCACGGGCCCGGGTCTCCATCGACCACATCTACCTCCTGGCCGAGGGGACTCCTCCGAACCGCCCGTGACACCTCTCCCGTGATGGAGGACCGCGGACGCGGGGAGTGGTCGGGCGATCGCTGCGATTGCTTGACATCGCGGGACGGACGATGCGATTCTAGCCTCTAGCTGGCGAGGACCGAGATGGGGAATCACACGTTTCACCGAACCTGCGCGGCGCTGGCGACCGCGGCGGCTATGTGGTTCGCCCAGGCGCCGTCGGCGTCCGCCCTCACCCTGGTCAAGGACGGGCGCGTCGATCCCGCGGCGTGGGAGGAAGTCGTCGGCATCATGAAGGCCCGCCACGGCCAGGAGTACGCGGCGGGTTTGGCGAAGGCCTTCGGCCGGACCCACGAACCCGGACGGGAGCTGTTCCGGGTCATGCCGAACTGCTTCATCAACCAGGAACTGATGCACTTCTCGGGGACGCCGCTCTCGGTGACGTTCCGGCCGACCGCGGTCAACACATGCCTGTTCTGCCACCAGCCGGCGATCGCGGAGTACGTCGACGACTCGGTCCGCCAGAAGACCTGGCCCCAGACGACGGAGAACGTCAACCCCTGGCCGAACGTGTTCGATCCCACGTGGCTCGACGCGGTCGTTCCCCCGGCCTCGATTCCCACCAAGATCTCGGACTACGTGCTCGCGAACAACCTCCAGGAGGCGATCGCCCGCAGCGGGGTGGACCTCGATAATCCTTCGGCCGACCACCTCACGGTGCGGGCGGGCAAGGGGCGCGGCGCGCTCAAGTTTTTCCCGGATTTGAACCCGGCGGGCGTCGACCCGCGGACCGGCTGGGCCAACAACGGCTGGCGGGCCTTCAAGTGGAAGCCCCAGCAGTTCTCGTTTCCCTCCGCGTTGGGCGGGTGGAAGCAGATTTTCATCCGCCTGCCGGTCCGATTCCGCCAGGACGAGCGCGGCGTGTTGAGCCGCGACGTGTACGCGAAGAATCTCGATCGGCTCGAGCGCGCGATCAAGGGCGAGGCGACGCCCGCGGCGTACCTCGGCGGCGCGTCGAAGGACCCGGTGAAGCGCTATTTCTACCCGACCGGCGCCGAATTCATCCTCGCGATCCACTACCTCGACCCGATCAAGGGAAAGGCCGTCCGCCTCCAGGATTACCGGTACATGGTCAAGTCCGTCCCGGACGACGACATCGCGATGGACGCGACGGACGACACCGCCGAGGGAAAGCCTTCGAGCGTCCCCGATCCGCCGGCGGAGTACGACAAGACCCTCGAGTCGCTCGCCGGCGGAGCCGCGAATCCCTACGGGGTCGTGTACGCGCACGCCGGGTGGGACCTCGTGGCGTACCTGGAGCAGGACCCGGAGACCGGGCGATTCCGCCCCGCGATCCAGGAGGAGAACCAGTTTTGTCTCGGCTGCCACGGCCGGAGTCTCGGCGTGATGCGCGACGGGATTTGGAGTCTCCAGCGGAAGCTGCCGGGGGACGACGGGTGGAGGCTCCAGGATTTTACTCAGATCAAGGACTACGTCAATAAACAGACGGATAAAGGGGATTTCTTCGAGTGGATCACCGAGACGGCGATGAGCGGCCTGGCGCTGTTCCCCTACGTCGACAACGACCACCTCGATTTGCGGGGCGGGCTGCCCTTGGGCAGCTACGACCACGCGCTGCTGATCTATCGAAAGTACTACCAGATCGTGAAGACGCAGACGCACATGCTCGGCCGCTTTCCGTCGGCCACCACGGTGCCGCCCGTGGTGTTCGAGAAAATCGTCAACCGCCCCGAGCGCCCGCTGCGGGGCGCGCAGGAGAGTTACATCGTGACCAAGCGGGTGTCGGGGCTCGACTTCGGCAAGTGGCAGAGCGCCGAAGAGTCCGAACGGCTGGCGCGCGAGCGCCTCGACAAGACCCTCGATCGGATGAAGCAGGTGGTGCAGGGGACCTATACCGCCTATCGCCGCGAGGAGTTGATCGAGCGCCTCGAAGAGGCCAAGCGGGGTCTCCGGCCCTCCCTGCAGTCGCTCGGGAAGAGTCAGGTTCCGCGTTGATAACTCGCCTCGCCGTCGTCGCGGGTGGTCTGTTCGCCGTGTTCATGGTGGCTCCGGCCGCCGCGGAGATCGCGATCACGCAGGCCACCACCACCACGCTGTGCGAGAACTTTCAACCGGCGATCAGCGGCGACGGAAACCGGATCGTGTTCCTTGCGGACTGTGAGATCATCCCCGGCCGGAACGCCGACCAGAACTACGAGGTGTTCCTGTACGACATTGAAGCGAAGCGATTCACCCAGGTGACCGACACGACGGGCAGGTACAGGAACAACGGCCCCGCGATCAACCACGACGGCGCCCGCGTCGTGTTTTCCTCCTCCGCCGATCTGCTGTCCGGACAGAACGCCGACGGCAACGCCGAGATCTTCCTGTTCGACGCGGCGGCCGATCGACTCACCCAGCTCACCCGGACGGCGTCCCCCGCCGCCAACAACGCGCCGTCGATCGACGGCGCGGGGCGCGCGGTCGTGTTCCTGTCGACGGGCGATCTGGTCAAGGGGCGGAACCGGGACGGGAGCGCGGAGGTGTTTTCGCTCGACCTGCCGGGCGGAAAGGCCGCGCAACTGACCCGGATCGACGCGCCGCCTCCCGCGGAGCCGAGGCCGCTGCCCATTGCCGCGGCGTCGATCACGCGGGACGGAGCGGCGGTGGTCATCGAGTCGTCGGCCGAGCTGGTCCGCGGGCGCAATCGCGAGCGCGTCCCGCAGATTTTCCGCTACGACCGAACCAAGAAGGCGATGCGTCAGCTCACGGACCGAACGCACGCGCACGGCGCTGAGCACCGCCACGGGGCGCCGGCGGCGAGCGACGACGGGCGGCGGCTTGCGCTGGTCGTCGACGGCGAAGACGGCGCCCCTTCCCCCACGGGGGGCCGGACCGTCACGGCCCAGCGGGTCTTGGCGGTGCTCGACACGGGCACGGGGGAGACGACGCGGCTGCTGTCGGGGAGCGACTGCCGGATCGACGCCCCCTCCGTCAACGGCGACGCGACGGTGGTGGTGTTCGCCTCCACCTGCGACTTTGTGGGCACGAATCAGGATCGCGGCCAACCCAACCTCGAGGTCTTTGTCTACCGGAGCGCGACCGGCTTGGTGACGCAGCTCACGCATACGATCCGCGACTTCAACCACACACCCTCGATCGACCGCTCGGGCCGCCGGATCGCGTTCGGATCCGACCGGGATATTCACCGCGGCGGCAACCTGGATGAGAATTCCGAAATCTTTCTCGCGGTTCTTGACGAGTAATCCGCTCGGCACAACCCTCCGGTTGCGGCAGGTCCTGGCGGTGCTTGCCGCGGGTCTGGCGTGTGTCGGGGCGGCGTCGTCGGCGTCCGATCCCGATACGTCCCGGGGAACCGGGCTCGGCGCGTCGCACGTCGTCATCGACGCCACCAATCCCGATTCGGTGTACGTCCCCAGCACGCTCTACGGCGTGTACCGCAGCCACGACGGCGGGGTCACGTGGCGCCTCAGCACCGACGGCGTCGGCGCGTCGGACTTTTACGCACTCGCCGTCCACCCGACCGACTCGCGCGTCCTGTTCGTGGGCGCGGCCGGCGGAGGGCTGTACCGTTCCGACGATTCCGGCGCGACATGGACGCCGACGAACCGCGGCCTCGCGGACACGTCGGTCTACGACATCCTGTTCGACCGGCGCGACTCCCGGATCATGTACGTGCTGACGCTGCGCGAGGTGTATACGAGCGCCGACGGGGGCGCGAGCTGGCGTCCCGTATTCCGCGAGCACGCCGCCTTGGCCGACCGGTCTTTCCATCGGCGGCTCGTTGTCGTTCCGGGGGCGCGGCCGACGTTTCTGGTGGCGACCGGTGAACGCGGGTACCGGCGGGCGGAGGGCGACGATGCGTGGCGGCCGTTGATCGCCGACGCGGTGTCGCTGAAGGTCACGGCGTTCGCCTTCCACGAGGCCACGGGGACGTTGTACGCGGCGGCGGCGTTCGCCGAGGGGCTCTATCGGAGCGCCGACGGCGGGGCCACGTGGATGACCGTAGGAACCGGGCTGAGCCGCGCATGGAGCCACCGGCTGATCGTCGACCCCGGGGATGCGCGGGTGCTCTACCTGGCCACCAAGAACGCCGGCGTGATGAAGAGCGCGGACGGCGGGGCGACGTGGACGGGGATCAACGCCGGGTTGACCGAGCAGGACGTCAAGGGCCTCGCGATCCATCCCAGGGATTCGAAGCGCCTGTACGCCGCGACCTACGGACGCGGCATCTTCACCAGCGACGACGGAGGAGCCCGGTGGATCCATCGGCCCGTGCCGGAGTTCCCGACGTGGGAGCATCTCTACGCGTCGCTCGCGCGATCGGTGCAGGCGCGCGGACGGCCGCCGGATCCTCCCGACGCCTTTCGGAAGTGCCAGGAGTGTCACGGTTGGACCGATCCGCTGCTCAACGGGCCGACCAAGCAGACGTTCTGGCGCGTGTTTCCGTCGCACCGCGACTGGCACGACACGATGGGGAGGATGCGCGGACCGGCGCGCCTGACGCCGGCGGACGAAGCGGCGATTCTGGCCTATCTCAACACGTACTATGGGCCGGAACCCGCGCCACCCTTCGCCCAGGCGCGCGTGCTGGAACTGCCGATGTTCCGCGACAAGGCGTGCCGGCCGACCAATCTGGCCGCGGCGGACCTCAACGGGGACGGGCGCACCGACCTCGCCGTGTCCGGTTTCTGCAACCGGTTCGCGGTGTTGTTCGCGGACCCGGAGACGCCGGGGGGCTTTCTGCCGCCCCGGGAAATTCAGGTCCCCACCTCGGCGATCGGGCTGGCGGTGATTCCGCGGACGAACGGCTTGCCGCTGATCGTGGTGTCGAACTGCGCGAACCCCGACGCGATCGATCGACAGCCGCTCTTGCACGTCGTGTCGATGGACCGGCTCGAGGTCGTCGAGACGCTGCCATCCGGCGGAAAGGCGCCGGATGACATCGCCGTCGCGGACTTCGACGGCGACGGCCGGCTCGATCTGGCCGTGGGGCACTGGAAGGGCGGCGTGCTGTCGGTGCTCCTGGGGACCGAGCGGGACGGGGTGTTCCGCGTCCCGGAGCCGTCGTCTCCGCAGCGGGTGGTGATCGGCGACGAACATTGGCAGGTCGTGGCCCGGGACCTTGACCGGGACAACGACATCGACGTCGCCTTCCCCGTGTGGACCAATGGGACCGAGGGGGATCGGGCGCGCACGGCGCACCTCGTCGTCCTGCGCGGAGACGGACGGGGCGGTTTCCAGGCGGAACCGCTGGCGCGCGTGCCGCTCGACCGGGAAGCGCGCTCGTTGACGGTCGCCGATTTCGACGGGGACGGCGCGCCGGACATCGCGGTCGCGAATCCGGGGTCGGGCGTCCGCGAGGACGGCACGATCGTGGTGGCCGCCGGGGGGGCGTCCTTCGCTCCACGGAACGCCGGCGAGCCGCGGCTGGAGCTGCTGGCGCCCCAAGGCATCGCCAGCGCGGATTTCGATCGCGACGGCAGCCCGGACGTGGTCGTCGCGAGCCGGCCGGTGAACGGACCCGGGCGCGTGACGGTGCTGTACAATGACGGCGGCGGGAGGTTTGCGCGCGCGCGCGCCCAGGAACTGTCGTTCGGAGCCAAGGCGCGCGTCTCCGCGCTCGGCTTCCAGCCGATCCTGGCGACGGACGTCAACGGCGACGGGGCGCCGGATCTCGTCGTCGCCAACAACGAGGGGAATACCGTGTCGATATTTTACAACGGGTCGGCGCCATGAACCTCGCGCGCACGCGGTGGTTTGCGCTGGCGACGATTCCGGTGGTGGTGGGGCTCTTGCTGCTCGTCGGGCTTCCGAAGCCGTCGGATCTGAATCCGATGACCGTGGTGCAGCGGGTCAAGCTCGCGATCAAGAAGCGCAATGAGCGCGAACCCATCCAGATTTCCCAGATCGTCATCAATCCCCGGCGTCCCGAGGTGGTCTACGCGGCCAGCCACTTCTACGGGATGCTCAAGAGCGTCGATCGCGGGGCGACCTGGCGATTCGTCGCCAAGGGACTGGGGACGACCGACGTGTACTCCATGGCGATGCATCCGACCAGGCCGGAGACGATATTCGCCGCGACCACGGGATCGGGGGTCTACGTGAGCGACGATGGGGGCGAGACCTGGGCGCAGCGAAACGACGGGCTTACGGATACGAACGTCGAGGACATCGGGTTCGACCCGGCCGATCCCGAGACCGTGTACGCGGCGACGATGCGCGAGGTGTTCAAGAGCGCCGACGGCGGCCGGACCTGGGCGCGGCTGTTCTCCGACAATCGGATGGCGGGCGAAAGCCATTACATGCACACCCTCCTGGTGGCGCGGTTCCCCGGGCACCCCGCACCGGTGCTGTTCGTGGGGACGCCCGCCGGGGGTTTTCGGCGGGCCGAGGGCGACCCCGCGTGGGAACTGTTGAACGGCAAGGTCCAGGGCCAGAAGCTCACCGTGTTCACCTACGATACTCGGGTGAAGACCCTTTTCGCGGGCAGTTTGAGCGGGAAGTTCTTCGCCAGCCGGGATGCGGGCAAGACGTGGGCGCCACTCGGGGGTCTGCCCGTGGGCGCGAATTGGTGGCACCGGATCGTGTTGCATCCGACCGACCCGCAGACGATCTTCGCGGGCAGCAAGGCCCACGGGGTCTTCAAGAGCACCGACGGCGGACGGACCTGGGTCGAGGCGAACCAGGGCTTGTCCTACAAGGTGGCGAAGGCGCTGGCGGTCGATCCCGCCGATCCGCGGGCGATGTACGTGGGGACGCCGGGCGTGCTGGCCACCTCGAAGGACGGGGGCGCGACCTGGAACTCGGTTCCGTTGGTCCTTCCGCCCTATGACGACGTGGTGGCGTGGCTGGGGTACACCAAGCAGTCGGTCGACGCCACGC
>MHEO01000057.1:19049-22253 GCA_001803875.1 Nitrospirae bacterium RIFCSPHIGHO2_01_FULL_66_17
TGGCGCGTGGCGCCATCATTCCGTGATTGGGGGGAGACCGTTCACCGCATGGGGTCGCTCGCCAAGCTCACGGCCGACCAAGAGGCGACCGTGCTCGAGTACCTCAACACCCATTTTGGGCTACGGTCCGATCTCAACGCGCCGGCTGGGAGTCCGTGAAAAGATCTTTGGACCGAGTTGGGGGGACGATAGGACGATGCGTCCAAAGGGTTGCCATCTGCTGCCTCGCGGTGGGGCTCGCCCTCGCCGTGCCCGCGCGGGGCGCGGCCGACTCCTCGCTCCCGCCGTTCATCCATAACAGCGACCTCCTGGTCAACCCAAAGCGCCCGTCGGTCCTGTACGCCTCGTTCTGGATCTACGGCGTGTACAAGAGCCAGGACTACGGGAAGACGTGGCGGCCGGTGAACGGCGGCCTGAAGAACGCGAGCGTCTATGCCCTGGCGATGAGCGCGCGAAACCCCGATGTGTTATTCGCCGGCACGCACGCGGGCGGCATGTATCGGTCGATCGACGGCGGGTCCTCGTGGACCGAGATCAACACCGGGCTGACGACCGGCACGATCTGGGACCTGGCGGTCCTTCCCGGCGAGCCGGAGACGGTCTACGCACTCACCTCGCCGGGGCTCTTTTCGTCCCGGGATGGCGGAGCCCGGTGGACGCTGGAGCCCGGCGGCGTTCCGGGCCGGGCCCCCGACCAGCAGATGACCCTGCTGGCGGTCACGACCCCTCGGCCGGTCCTCTATCTTCAGAACGGCGGCCAACTGTTTCGATGGGACGGGCGCTGGTCCGAACCGATGTTGTCCGGGGTCACGCCGATCCGGGCGATGCCGGTCGTCGTGGAGCCGACGTCGGGGGCGCTGGTCGTGGGGACGCTGAAGGGCCTGGTGCGCAGCGTGGACGGCGGGGCGACCTGGAACACCGTGTCGGGCGACATCCCGTTGCCCAACTGGCTGGTCTACCACCCCGCCGATCCCCGGATGCTGTTCGTTGGGACGGACGGGCGCGGCCTCTATCGCAGTGGCGACGGGGGCCGGACCTTCCAACGCCTGGAGAAGGGGCTCACCGGACCGACGTCGCAGAAGATCTTCGGCCTCGCGATCGACCCGACCGACGGACGCCGCGTCTACGCCGCGTCGCACTCCATCGGTCTCTTCCGGTCCGAGGATGGGGGGGAAACGTGGAGCCGACCCGAGCAGTTCCCGGTTCCGGACCTGACCGAGCTGGCGCGCGCGACGCGAGCCCTCGTGGTTGCCTCGCCGAGCCCGCGTGCCGAGCCGATTTCGAGCCCGCCGGCCGAGTTCCTCACCCACTGCAACCGCTGCCACGGGTGGACCGACCCGGCGCTCGACACGCGGTCGGATGTCGTCTGGCGCGCGGCGCCGATCCCTCGCGACTGGACGGAGACGGTCCGTCGCATGGGGCGGCTTGCCGTCCTGAACGAGCCACAGGTGGAATCGATCACGCGGTACCTGAATACGCATTTCGGCGCGGCGGACGCCGGGGCGCCATGATCCGGTCGCGCGAGGGAGTGCGGGGCATGACGGCGCGTGCGTTGCGCGTCGCCGGTCGCCGTGTCGCGCTGGCCGGCCTCGTGGCGTCGTGCGCGCTTGCCGCGTCGTGCTCGCTCCTGCCGTTGGGACCGTGGTCCGCTGCGCCGCCGGAACCGATTGCGGTCTACATCCCTCCGAGCGGGCCGGTTGCGGACCCGACGTTGGCGATCGATTCGAAGGGCACGTTGTACGCCGCATGGTGGGGCAGGGGATTCGGCGAGATCTTCGTGTCCAAGTCGGGCAACCGCGGTCGGACCTGGTCGGAGCCGCTCAACGTGTCCAACACCCCCCTGGGTTCCGATTTCCCCGTGCTGGCCGTCGGACCCCGGGACCGACTGTATCTGGTCTGGGAGGATTTTTCGATCATTCCGGTGGTCGGCGAGATCGTGGTGTCGATTTCCGACGACGGCGGGGCGACCTGGACGCCGTATCGGAATCTCTCGCAGACGAAACCGTCGTCGAGCCGTCCGAGCGTCGTGGTGAACGGGCAGGGGGTCGTGTCGATCGTCTGGCTCGAGGAACAAGGGCAGATCACGTTCACGCGGTCGACCGACGGGGGGACCACGTGGAGCGTGCCCAAGGATATCGCCCCGGGTTCGACGGCGAATCGCACGCGGGCGCCGGCGTTGGTGGAAACGCCCGACGGCACGCTCTGGGTGGCGTGGGCGATGTCGAACGGCCTGGGGTACATCGCCGCCTCACGCGACGGCGGCGCCACGTGGGCCGAGCCGGCCGTGTTGAGCGGCGGCGAACGGGTGGTCTCTCCGATGCTCGCGGTGGCGCGAGACGGCGGGTTGTACGCCGCGTGGTCGGCCTCGACGGGGTTGTACTCCGACATAGTATTCTCCCGTCTTTCGGTGGCGGACGGCATCGTGATGGCGATGACCGCGCCGGTCAATATCTCGCGCTCGCCCGACATCCCGTCGATCGATCCCGCCATGGCCGTCACGGCGACCGGTGACCTGATTTGCGCGTGGCATGAGGTGATCTCCGGCGACACCGAGATCTTCGTCGCGCGATCGTCCGACGGGGGGATGACGTTCACGGTTCCCATCGACGTGTCCCGGACGCCCGGGAACTCGCTTGCCCCCCGGGTCGTGGTCGACCGTGACGGCCGGGGCTACGTGCTGTGGGAGCAGGGCGTCAAGCAGGGCATCTTCTTCGCCCGCCTCCCCTAGGGTTCTCTTTGTAGCACAAGAGTACCCCTTTTCCCCCAATGCTCTCTAGCCCTAGGTTTCTTCCTTATAATCCTTTAGAGGTATTACACGCCGATCGCTCATCTCGGTATTCATCGTGGTGTTTTAGAAATAGATAGTAGTTTCAATGCCTTGTGCTCATAACGGGTCTTTGGGATGTGTAATATCTGTCCCCATGCTGTACCAAGGTCTGAAAATTGCTCTATGTATACAAAACTCTTTTTGGAGCGATCACGCCAGGCACCGTCGCCATCGCCCACGTGATGACCAAAGCCTTGCCCAGCCGGCGGGCGGAACACGCAAACGGGGGACTCTTCCGATGAACGACGAGCACGGGACGCAGGGCACCAGCCACGGGGAGACGGAACGCCGGCGGGGCCGCGCGTCGCGGAGGCGGGCGCTCGGCTGGCTGCTCGCGGGCGCGGCGGGCGTGGCGGTGTCGCTGGCGCTGCTGCCCC
>MHEO01000058.1:0-411 GCA_001803875.1 Nitrospirae bacterium RIFCSPHIGHO2_01_FULL_66_17
AGGATGTCGGCGTCTTCCGAACCCGCGAGCGCCTGGAGAAGGCGCGCCTCGCGCTCCGCGGCATCAGGCCGCGCATCGAGTCGGTGATCGTGCAGGACAAGAGCCGCGTCTTCAACACCGAGATCGTGTCGGCCCTCGAACTAAGCTGCCTGATGGATCTCGCGGAAACGATCGTCGAAGGGGCGCTGGCGCGCGAGGAAAGCCGCGGCGCGCACGCGCGGCGCGACTTCCCGACCCGCGATGACACGAACTGGCTCAAGCACACGCTGGCCTATGCGTCCTCATCCGGCCCGAGGTTGGAGTATGTGCCGGTGACGGTGACGAAGTATCCGCCGAAAGAACGGACGTACTAAGAAAGGTGGTTCAAAGGAAAATCCCCCCTCGCCCCCCCTTTGACAAAGGGGGGATGGG
>MHEO01000058.1:552-6362 GCA_001803875.1 Nitrospirae bacterium RIFCSPHIGHO2_01_FULL_66_17
CCTCCCATCCTCGCTTGCGGAGCGCCTCGCAGCCCCCGTCTTCCCGGGGCGAGAAGCGAGATGCTTTTGACCCTTTGTCCCTCGCTAGCGTAGCGCAACATAGGCGCGGTGTGTGCGCCGAGGCTGCGAGATCTTGTGACCTTTCACTGAACCCGCTTCGCCTTCTGCTCCGCCTCGCTCCGCCCCAGCCACACCACCACGTTCTCGCTCTGGAAATGCGCGACCGCGACGTCCGTCACGCCGTCGCCGTCGAAATCCTCCGCGACCACCGCGAACGGCCCGCGTTCGGTCTGGTAGTCGAACGGGGGGAAGCGAAAGCTGCCGTCGCCGTTGCCGATGACGACCGAAAGGTTGTTGCTCACGCTGTTGGCCACCGCCACGTCCAGGTGACGGTCGCGGTTGAAATCGGCCGGCGCGATGAACACGGGGCCGCTCTCCGCGGCGAAGCCCTTGCCGCTCTCGAACGCGCCGTCGCCGCGCCCCACAAACACCGTGAGCAGATTGCGTGGACCGTCGGTTTCGATGAGATCGAGGCGGCCGTCATCGTTGAAATCGCCCAGCGTGAGAAAGATCGGGCGGATGTGTTCGCCGTACTGGCCCGCGGGGCGGAACGCGCCCCGGCCGTCGCCTAGAAACACCGCGATGTTGCCCTTCATCATCCCGCTGTTCGCCACCGCGAGGTCGATGAACCGGTCCCCGTTGAAATCGGCCGCGGCCACGGCCGACGGCGTGTCGCCGGGGTCGAAGACTTCGCCGTCGCGGAATCCGCCGGCGCCGTCGCCAAGGAGGATCGCGATCTTGTCGAACCGCAGGCACACCGCGAGATCGGCGAGCCCGTCGCCGTTGAAGTCGGCGGCGGTGAGGGCGAGCGGCGATTGGCCGACCGGGCGATGGACCGCGTCGTCGAACGTCCCGTCCCCCTTGTTCTTCAGGATCGAGATCGAGTTGCTGCCGTTGTTGGCGACCACGAGGTCCGGCGCGCCGTCCTGCGTGACATCCGCCGCCACGAGCGTTCTCGGGAGTTCGCCCACGCGGTAGCGGACCCGCTCGTCGAAGGTCCCATCGCCGCGCCCCAGCAGGACCGAGACGTTCTGGCCGTTGATGTTCGCCGTGACGAGATCCGGAACGCGGTCGCGGTTAAAGTCGGCCGCGGCGAGGAACGTGGGGTTCTTGCCCGCCTCGTACGAGCCGACGACGCGGAAGAGATCCGGGGTCGGTTCATGCGCCTTGCCCCGCGTGCACGCCGGCGCCAGCATCAACGCCGCGACGGCCAGCCCCGCGCTCACGATTCCCGCGTGCATGGCGCGGATTATAGCAAAGGTCGGCCACCCCATTGCAAATCGACCGCGATTTGCCTACAATCAGGGGCTTTCTGTACGCGCGAGGGGGAAGACACTCACGCGAGAGAAACCAAGAACGTCAAAAGCGTCTCGCAGCCTCGGCGCTGGAAACCGCGCCTACGTTGCGTAGCCCGCTTTGCGGGGTTAGGAGAGGTGGCCGAGCGGCTTAAGGCAACGGTTTGCTAAACCGTCGTGGGGGCAAAACCTCTACCCAGGGTTCAAATCCCTGCCTCTCCGCCCTTCCCCGCCCCCGGCGGGTGGCGCAACGCAGGCGCGGTTTCCAGCGCCGAGGCTGCGAAATCAATTGGGGCATGAATTGGACACACTACGCGCCGTCGCGCATCACCATACCACGCGCCCATAGCTCAGCTGGATAGAGCGCCGGACTACGAATCCGTAGGTCGGGGGTTCAAATCCCTCTGGGCGCGCCACTTTGTTTCTCGTGCACGCCGTCCGGCCCTGGGGAGCAACACGTGGCATCTCAAGTCCTGATCGTCGACGACGATAGCACGATGCGCGCCGACATGATCCGCATCCTGAAGGCCTCCGATCCCTTCGTGGAGATCACGGAGGCCTCGGACGGCATCGAGGCGCTCAAGGTGCTGGCCACCACGAACGTCGACCTGATCATCGCGGACCTGATCATGCCGAGGATGGACGGCCTCAAGCTGCTGTCGGCCATCCGACAGGACGAGCGCCTCGAGCACACGCCGGTCATCGTCGTCACCTCTCGCACCGAAATCGAGGAAAAGCTGCTGAGCTTCGAGCACGGCGCGCAGGATTTTTTGACCAAGCCCTACCATCCCGCCGAGCTGGTCGCGAGGGTTCGGGTGATGCTCCGGCTACAGGCCCAGATGCGCGCGATCGAGCAGAGCGCGGTCGTCGACACCCTGACCGGACTCTACAACCAGAGCTACCTCGCCGGCGCCCTCAGCCGGGAGATCAAGCGGTGCGAGCGGTACAACCTCAATCTCTCGTGCCTGATGATCGACGTGGACAACTTCAAACGCATCAACGACACGCAGGGCCACCTGGCCGGCAACGAGGTGCTCCGCGCGCTCGGGCGGATGCTCCAGACCACGCTGCGGGGGTACGATTTCGCCGTCCGGTACGGGGGCGACGAGTTCGTGATCGTCCTCGCGCAGAACAACCCCGCGGGCGCGCGCCACGTGGCTGAGCGCATCCGCGAGATGGTGATGCACTACATGTTCCTTCCCGACCACTCGCCCCCCAACCCCGTCACGGTCAGCATCGGCATCGCCTCGACCCCCGGCGAGGTCCGCCCGTCGGCCGACCGGGTGATCGAGACCGCCGACCAGGCGCTCTACCGGGCCAAAACGAGCGGGAAGAACCGGGTCGTGGCCGTCGATCTCGCCGCGTAAGAACGCCGCGCCCGGGCGCCGTTCCCAAATTGACACGCATTCAACGGGCTTCTTATAATGAAGCGCCCTTGAGATAGGAGAACCGATGGCCGAACCGGATAGCCTGATTCCGTTCGTCAAACATACGATCGCGGTGAGCAGCGGCAAGGGCGGCGTGGGGAAAACCACGGTCGCCGTCAACCTCGCGGTGGCGCTCGCGCAGCGCGGCGCCCGGACGGGCCTGCTCGACTGCGACATCTATGGCCCCAACGTTCCGCTGATGATGGGGATCAAGCAGCCCGACATGGGCGGAGGCGAAGGACGGAAGCTCACGCCGCCCGAGCGATATGGGGTCAAGCTGATGTCGATCGGCTTCTTCGTCCCCGACGACAACCCCATCGTCTGGCGCGGCCCGATGATCAACTCGGCGATCCAGCAGTTCCTCCGCGACGTCGACTGGGGCGCGCTCGACTACCTCGTGGTCGATCTCCCGCCGGGCACGGGCGACGCCCAGCTCTCGCTCTCGCAGTTGGTCCCGCTCACCGGCGCCGTCATCGTCACCACGCCGCAGGAGGTGTCGCTGCTCGATTCCAAGAAGGGCCTCGCCATGTTCCAGAAGGTCCACGTGCCGGTCCTGGGGATCATCGAGAACATGAGCTCGTTCGTCTGCCCGCACTGCAAGGAGCACACCGATATCTTCTCCCACGGCGGCGGCCGGAAAGCCGCGGAGGCGCTCGGCGTGCCGTTCCTCGGCGAGGTGCCGATCGACCTCGCGATCCGCGTCGGCGGCGACGAGGGACGCCCCGTCGTCGACGCGCACCCCGATTCTCCCCAGGCCGACGCCTTCCGCACGCTCGCCGACGCGATCGTCGAGCAGGTGCAGATCGTCACCGCCGCCGCGACCAAGCTGACCATCATCCAGTAGGGGCGAGGCGCCGCCTCGCCCCGGTCTTCAGTGGCGTCCGCCGGGTCCCAGCGCCTTGGCATGGGACTCGGCGACAGGAGCCGGTTTACAGGACGCGACGCGGCGTATTAAGATGGGGCTCGCGTCGATCGGAGGCTCCAATGACCACCGCAACGATTCCCCGGCACACCAACCGTCTCATCCACGAGACGAGCCCCTATCTCTTGCAGCACGCGCACAACCCGGTGGACTGGTATCCCTGGGGTGAGGAGGCCTTCGCCGCGGCGCGCGCCGAGAACAAGGCAATCCTCCTGTCCATCGGCTACTCGGCGTGTCACTGGTGCCACGTGATGGAGCGCGAGTCGTTCGAGGACGAAGCGATCGCCGCGCTCATGAACCGGCACTTCGTCAGCATCAAGGTCGACCGCGAGGAACGGCCGGATCTCGACCAGATTTATCAGTCGGCGTTTCAGGTCTTCAACCGGCGCGGCGGGGGCTGGCCGCTGACGATGTTTTTGACCCCCGACGGCAAGCCGTTCCACGCGGGCACCTATTTCCCGCCCGACGATCGACACGGGATGCCGGGGTTCCCGCGGGTCATCGAGACCGTGGCCACCGCCTACCGCGAGAAGGCCGCCGACCTCGCGCACACCGGAGAGCAGGCCGTCGCCATCCTAGACAAGATCGAAGCCGTCGAGCCGTCGGACGCGCCGCCGGGCCGCGAGGCGATTGCGTCGGCCGTGGAATCGCTCACGCGCTTTTTCGAGCCCCAGCACGGCGGGTTCGGCAGCGGCCCCAAGTTCCCCGGCACGATGGCGCTGGACCTCTTCGTGCGGCACGCGCGGGCGAGCGGCGATCGGGACACCCTGCGCCGCGCCGCGTTCACGCTGCGGATGATGGCATCCGGTGGGATTTACGACCTGCTCGGCGGCGGCTTCCACCGCTACTCGGTCGACGGGCAGTGGCTCGTTCCCCACTTCGAGAAGATGCTCTACGACAACGCCCTGCTCGTGCCGCTCGCGCTGGACCTGTTTCAGATCACCGGGGACGCCGACTTCGCTCGGGTGGCGCGCGAGACGGCGGACTATCTGCTGCGCGAGATGCGCCACCCCGAGGGAGGGTTTTACAGCACCCAGGACGCCGACAGCGAGGGGCACGAGGGCAAGTTCTTCGTGTGGACGCCGGAAGAGGTCCAGGCGGTGCTCGGCCCCGAGGACGCGGCGCTCGTCTGCCGCGCCTACGACGTGACGCCGCACGGCAACTTTGAGGGCAAGAACATTCTCCACGTCGTCCTCCGCGAGGACGCCCTGGCGGTCGAGTTTGGGCGACCGATCGCGGAGATCGGAGCCCGGCTCGCCGACGCCCGCCGCCGGCTGTTTCTCGCGCGCGAGAAGCGGATCAAACCATTTCGGGATGAGAAGATCCTCACCAGTTGGAACGGCCTGGCGATCGCCGCCTTGGCGCGCGCGGCGACGGTGCTGGACGAACCGCGGTACGCCGAGGCCGCCGTGCAGGGCGTGGAATTTCTGGCGCGCGCGCTGCTAAAGGGCGGCCGCCTCTTGCGAACCTGGAAGGATGGCCAGGCCAAGCTCAACGCCTACCTGGACGACTACGCGTTTCTGACCAACGCGCTGATCGACGTGTACGAAGCGACCGCCGACCCTCGCCACCTGCACTGGGCGACCGATCTGGCCGAGACCATCCTGGAACAGTATTGGGACGAGGGCGGGCGCGGATTCTTCTTGACCAGCCGGGATCACGAACCGCTGGTCACGCGTCCGGTCTCGGCCGTGGATCAGTCGATCCCGTCCGGAGGGGCGGCGGCGACCCACGCTCTGCTGAGGCTCGCGGCCTACACCGGACGCGCGGCGTATCGCGAGCACGCCGAGCGCGCGCTGACGCTCTTCGGCAACGCCATGGCCGACAATCCGTTCGGGTACGCGTCGATGCTCTGCGCCCTCGATTGGTATTGCGAAGGGCCGGTGGAGATCGTCATCATTGATTCCCGGGAAGACACGGCGACTCGCTCGCTCGCGCGGACCGCGCACGCGGTCTATCTCCCCAATCGAACCCTCACGATCGTCACGCCGGAGGAGTCCGGGTCGCCCGACGTCCCCGAAGCGGCCCGCGGCAAATCGATGCAGGACGGCAAGCCGACGGCCTACGTCTGTCGGGGCTTTACCTGTTCGGCCCCCGTGACCACGC
>MHEO01000058.1:6371-6583 GCA_001803875.1 Nitrospirae bacterium RIFCSPHIGHO2_01_FULL_66_17
CAGCGCGACCTCGACGAAGCGGGCGCGCGGGACGGGCCGTTCCACGTGATTCTCTACAACGACGACGTCCACCCCTTCGACGCGGTGGTCCGCCAGGTCCAAAAGGCCACCGGCGCGCCGGCGGGCGAGGCGTTCGCGATCACGCTGCAAGCCCACGAGCAGGGCCGCGCCGTCTGCTTTGCGGGATCGGCCGAGGCGTGTCAGCGGGTCGC
>MHEO01000058.1:6632-7020 GCA_001803875.1 Nitrospirae bacterium RIFCSPHIGHO2_01_FULL_66_17
TGAAGAACCCGAATCATTGGTGCCGGCCTCCCAGCCGGGTTGACACCCATCAATCCACTTCATACACTGGGGCTGATCGGAGGTGACCGGAATGGAGAAAACCAAAACGCAGATCGTCTTTCCGGATCATCTGCTGAAACGACTCGATCAGGTCGTCAAACGACGACAGCGGAGCGACTTTGTGGCGGAAGCGGTCGAAGAGAAACTGAAGAGACTCGGCGCGCACCAGGCGCTGAAGCAGGTCGCCGGAATCTGGAGGGACCGGGACGACCTGAAGACCGACGCCGACGTCACACGCTACGTGAAGCGCCTGCGCGCGACGGGCGCAGCCAGAGCGCAGCGGCTGAAGAAAGCCCGGCGCGGTGGCTAGCAGGCTGCTGAAAAAATG
>MHEO01000059.1:0-5293 GCA_001803875.1 Nitrospirae bacterium RIFCSPHIGHO2_01_FULL_66_17
CATCCCGACCTGCATGCCGCGGTAGAAACTCGAATCCTGCCCCAGGAGGAACTGCGCCTCGATCTGGTTCTTGGCCTTGGTCAGCTCGCGCTCGCCGGGGGGCGCGGTCTTGAGCCGTTCGATCTCGTCGAGAAGTGCGCGCTCCAGGTCCGCCGCCGAGGTCGTGGGGTGGGCCGTGCCGTACACGTACAGGAGCGGCGGATCGGCGGACAGGGCGGTGTAGTCCCCGCCCGCCTCCAGGGCGATCTGGCGCTCGTACACCAGCGTCCGGTACAGCCGGGCACTCCGCCCCTCGGCGAGGAGCCCGGCCAGGACCGTCAGGGCGTAGCTGTCGGGGTGGCTGTACTTGGGGACGTGGTAGCCGACCATCACCGACGACAACTGGACGTCTCTCTTCACCGTCACCCGGCGCTCCCCGCGCTGCGGCGGCTCGATCACCGCCGGCCGGCTCGGGCGGGGCCCGCCGTCGACCGGACCGAACAGCGTCGTGATCCGGCCCATGAGGGCGGTCGGCTCGACGTCGCCCACCACCACCAGCGTCGCGTTGGCCGGCGTGTAGTGCAGACGATAGTACGCGCGGACGTCGGCGGCGGTGAGGCGGTCGAGGTCGTCCATCCAGCCGATGATCGGCCAGCGGTAGGGGTGCGCCAAGTAGGCCACGGCGGAGAGGTGTTCGGTGAGCGCGCCGTGGGGGTCG
This sequence comes from Nitrospirae bacterium RIFCSPHIGHO2_01_FULL_66_17, assembly GCA_001803875.1. GTDB lineage: Bacteria > Nitrospirota > Nitrospiria > 2-01-FULL-66-17 > 2-01-FULL-66-17 > 2-01-FULL-66-17. The sequence goes on from MHEO01000059.1 coordinate 698, forward strand.
TCCTCGGTCCGCTGGCGGCGCTCTTCCTTGACGACGTCCCGCTCGAGCGCGAACTCGTCGTCCGACACCGCCAGGCCGGTCATCCGGTCGGCTTCCAGTTCGAGAGCGAGGTCGACCTGATCGCCGGCCAGCGTTTCAAAATACGCCGTGTAATCCTCCGAGGTGAACGCGTTGTCGGTGCCGCCGCGACCGGCGATCAGCCGCGAAAACTCGCCCTTGCCGTGGCGCTCGGTGCCCTTGAACATCATGTGCTCCATGAGGTGGGACAGGCCGGTCTTCCCGCTGACCTCGTCCCGCGAGCCGACGCGGTACCACACCTGGACGGTCACGACGGGCGCCTTGGGTTCCGGGATGAGGAGGACGCGCAGGCCGTTGGGCAGGACCGATTCGAGCGGCGGCGCGCCCCACGCGGGGGCCGCGACGGCGATGAGCCACAGCGCGAGGAGGGCGAACCGGCCGTGACGCATCATGGCGCGATGCTAACGAATGCCCGAACGCCTTGTCAAGACCGGGGCGCGGCCCGCGGAATAAATCCATCCACGATCGGTCTTACCCGGTAGAAGAGCCTGTCCGATTATCTGGATGTTGGAGCCTGTTCAGGAGCGGCCAGATGCAAGGCGGAAGGAGGGCTTGCGCGCCTTGTAGGGGCGAGGCGCTGCCTCGCCCAGGGCGGGTCATCGACCCGCCCCTACAGGTCGTACGTGAGCACGCAAGGCCGACTGACAACATAGCAGATGGCCGTTCATGGACAGGCTCTTAGGGGGGGGATGTATGCCGTGCGGACGCTGCAGCGGACTGATGGTCGCCGACCGGTTCACCGATCTGCTGGATGAGACCGGCCAGATCACGTTCGGCGGGTGGCGCTGCGTGTCCTGCGGCGAAATCGTCGATCCTGTGATCGTGTCGAACCGGCAGCGCCTGACCCCGGCCGCGTCGGTCAGCAAACCGCGGCACGCCCGTCTCCTCCCCTGGGTCGGCCCCTCGGCGTGACGCGACGCGGGGTCCCGGCCGCCGGGGACCCCGTCTACATTAGGCGGGCGAGCGCGTCCAGTGCGGCCAGCATCTCCGCGTCCGGCGGTTTCATCCCCCGGTACGGCACGCCGCGCAGGTCCGTTCCGCCCACGCGCCCCTTCCGCAGATACAGATCGCCGAAATAGAGCAGACGTTCGCCCACCCGCGCGGCCTCGGCGGTCCGTTCGACCTCCTGCGGCGACAGCCCGACGTCGCGGCCAATCGCGTCCGGCGCTTCCCCGGCGGCGACTCGGCGGAGCACCTCGCGGTGCCGGCGCGGGGCGGCCAACAGCCGCGACGCCTCGACGAAAATCATCCCGTGGTCGACGCGCACGTCGTACGTCTTGGCGCGGACCGAGGGGTCGTGCGCGCACGCCCCGGTGCGCACGTCGAACCGCCATTGATGCGAGGGACACTCGATCGTCGCGCCCTCCAATTCCCCGTCGCCGAGCGGCCCGCCTTCGTGGGGACAGCGGTTGTCCATCGCGTACACGACCCCGTCCACGTTGAACAGGGCGATCGCCGCGCCCGACACGCGGACGACCCGCGACCGCCCCGGCGGAATCTCCGCCAGCTCGGCTACGGGGATGAATTCAAGGGCCATGCGTCCTCCTCCCCCCTCAATACTCGGACACACTCCGGGGGACGCTGATTCTACGCGCCACGGCCGAGTGCTGTCAAAACGCGGGGCGCGACGCGGCCGGCGATTGCTTTCCCGCGGGCCGGCCCCTACAATGGCGGCCTGCGGAATGAAGGGACGGCATGCCGACACACACGAAGGTGGACGTGGCGATCGTGGGCGCGGGGATGGGGAGCGGCGTGCTCGCGCTCCTTGCGGCCGCCCGCGGACGACGGGTGGCCGTCCTCGACCGCCACGCCGACGGGCCGCGCGATCCCGTTCGGGGCGAGATCCTCCAGCCGAACGGCCTGCGCATCCTGGACCGGCTGGGCCTGCTCGACGGCCTTCCGGCCGGGGAGGTGTCGCGCACCCAGCGCTTCCACTTCCACCAGATCGGCGGTCCCCGCCTGGTCACCATCGACTACGGCGTGCTCCGCGAACCGTACAACTACACGCTGATCGCGCGGCCGTCCACCGTGATGGCGCCGCTCAGGCGGCGCCTGGCCGAGACACCGGGGATCGAGGTGCGCTGGGGCTGCGAGGTGGTGGGCCTGGTGCGCGATGGCGGGCGCGTCGCGGGCGTCGAGGTCGTGTCGAACGGCATGCGGCGGCGCATCGAAGCGGCCGTCGTGGTCGGTGGCGACGGCGCCGCCTCGCCCGTGCGCACCGCGCTGGGGATCCGCTCCCGCATTCACGCCTACCGCGACGGCTACCTGACCCTGATTCTTCCGCGCCCGCCCGGCTTCGGTCCCGACGGACGGTACTACGTCGGCCGGCGGGAAATTCTGGGGGTGTTCCCGCTGGGCGCCGACTCGGTGTATCTGTTCTACCTCTGGCCCGCGGGCGACCGGCCCCGCCTCGAAGCGGCCGGCCTCGACGCGTTCAAGGCGCGGCTGACCGCCATCGACCCCGCCATCGCCCCCGCGCTCGAGGCGCTGTCCGGCTGGGACCAGGTGGGGTGGATGCCTTGCGTGAAGGTCGTGCCGCGCGCGTGGGTCGCCGACGGCGCGGTCCTGATCGGCGACGCCGCGCACGCGCTCAACCCGCATGTCGCCCAGGGACGCAACCAGGCCCTGGAGGACGCGGTCGCGCTGGACGCCGTGCTGGCCTCGTGCTTCGAGGTGGGCAATTTCAGCCGGCGGGCGCTCGCGCTCTATGAGCGCCTGCGGCGGCCCCGCGCCATCGTGCTCCAGCGGCTGGGCGACGAGATGGCCTTCTTCTGGAACACGGGCAACCCGCTCATCGGCTGGATCAGAAACCGCGTCTTCGCCGCGATGGAGCGCGACGAGCCGCTGCGCCGCAAGATGCTCGCGTTGGTCGCCGGCCTCTCCGACCGCCCCTACTCGGTGTGGGACCGGGTCCGCGCGCTCGCCGGGATCTGACGTGCCGGCCGCCTCGCTCGTCATCATCCCCACGTACAACGAACGCGAGAACATCGAGCCCATGGCCGCGGCGGTGCTCCGCGCCCTCCCCGACGCCGATCTCCTCGTCGTCGACGACGCCTCGCCGGACGGAACGGGCGAGTTGGCCGACCGGCTGGCGCGGGGATCTGACCGGATCGCCGTCCTGCACCGTCCCCGCAAGGAGGGTCTGGGACCGGCGTATCGTGAGGGCTTCACCTGGGCGCTCGCGCGGCCCTATGAGCGCATCATCGAAATGGACTGCGACTTCTCCCACGACCCGGCGGATCTCCCGCGCCTGGTGGCCGAGAGCCGGCGCGGCGCGGATTTGGTCATCGGGTCCCGGTATATCCCGGGCGCCCGCATCGTCGGCTGGCCGCCCCACCGCCACCTGCTGAGCGCGGCCGCCAACGGCTACGCCCGGCTGCTGCTCGGCCGCGCGGTGCGCGACTGGACGAGCGGGTTCAAATGCTTTCGGCGATCGGCCCTCGAACCGGTCATCGAGGGGGGAGCGCTCGCGAACGGCTACGTCTTCCAGATCCAGGGCACGTACCGGGTCCTGCGCCGCGGCCTCCGGGTGGTGGAAGTGCCGATCATCTTCCGCGAGCGCACGCGCGGCACGTCCAAAGTCCGCTACAACAGCGCGATCGAAGCCTTCCTCAAGGTGGTGGAGCTGCGGTGGCGGGGATGATGCGCCCCGTCGCGCGATGGGCCGCCCCTGTGGTCGTGGTCGCCGCGACCCTGATCGCCTTGCTCCCCGTGCTGTCGAACGGGTTCATCGACTGGGACGACCAGGCCAACTTCGTCAACAACGCGGCCTTTCGGGGGTTCGGGTGGGCGCAGCTTACGTGGATGGCGACGACCTTTCATCTGGGCGTCTACCAACCGCTCGCGTGGCTCATGGCGTCGGTCGAGTTCGCCATCGGGGGGTCAACCCCAGGGGTCTACCACGCGGGGTCGTGGCTCGTTCACGCCGCGACGGCGGGACTCGTCTACGGGATCGCCGTCCTCCTCCTGACACCGCGGTCGCGGCACCCGGCGCGCGTGCGCGTCTGCGCCGCGGCGACCGCGCTCGTCTTCGCCGTCCATCCCCTGCGGGTCGAGGCCGTGGCGTGGGCCTCGGCGCAGGGGTATCCGCTTGCCGGAGCGTTCTTCTCCGGGTCGGTCGCCGCGTATCTCCGCGCCCACGCCGCGAACCCCGGCGTCGGCGACGCATCCCGACGCCGGTGGCTCGCGGCGTCCGTGGCGTTGGGCGTCCTCGCGTGCCTCGCCAAACCGATCGCGGTCACGCTCCCGGCCATCCTCCTACTCCTCGACTGGTACCCGCTTCGACGTCTGACCCGGCGCGATGGAGCGACGAACCATCCCGTCTCAGTCTGGATCGAAAAGCTCCCCTACGCGATCCCGGCGGCGCTCGTCGCGGCGGCGGCTCCGCTCGCGCGCGCGCGACTCGGCCTCACCGGCGCCGAGCCCTACCACCCGGTGGCCCACGCGGCGCAGGCGCTGTACGGATTGGCGGTGTATCCCCTCAAGACAATCGCGCCGTCCGGGTTGTCGGTCTTCGAT
>MHEO01000059.1:5370-5476 GCA_001803875.1 Nitrospirae bacterium RIFCSPHIGHO2_01_FULL_66_17
CCTCTGGATCGGGAGACGTCGCGCGCCCGCGCTCGCGGCCGGGGCGCTCGCGTACGCGATCCTGCTCGCCCCGGTTCTCGGTCTGGTCCCCCAGGGCAATCAACTG
>MHEO01000060.1:0-5597 GCA_001803875.1 Nitrospirae bacterium RIFCSPHIGHO2_01_FULL_66_17
TAGTAGGCGAGCGACGCGGCCGTGGCGGGCAGCGGCAGGCCGTGTAGTAGGCGAGCGACGCGGCCGTGGCGGGCAGCGGCAGGCCGTGTTCGGCGCCCAAGGCCACCACGCGCCGCCAGCCGTCTTGTCTGGACGCGAGTTCTTCCCTGAACCACGGATCGAGCAACAGGTTTGGTAATGAGGGGTTGCGCCGCATCGCCTCCTGAATCCGCGCCAGCAGACGGGCGCGGATGATGCAGCCTCCCTTCCAGATGCGGGCGATCTCCGCGAGATCGAGGCGGTAGTCGCGCGCGCGCGAGGCGACAGCCAGGAGGCCCATGCCCTGGGCGTAGCTGCACAGCTTGGACGCGTACAGCGCGTGGCGAACGTCGGCGGCGAGCCGTCCGTCGGGCGAGGCCGACGGGCGCGGGCCGGGCAGGAGGGGCGCGGCCGCGACCCGCTCCGTCTTGGCGGCCGAGATCAGGCGCGCGTCGAGCGCCGCAGCGATCGTGGGGATCGGCGCGCCGAGCGCGGCGGCGTCCTGCACGGTCCATCCCCCGGTGCCCTTCGTCGCCGCCGTGTCCAGAATGCGATCGACCAGTTCGCCGCCGGTCTCGGTGTCCGGCCGGCGGAGGATGCGGGCGGTGATGTCGATCAGAAACGATTCCAGTTCCCCGCGGTTCCACTCGTCGAAGAGCGCGGCGAGATCACGGTTGGAGACCCCCCCCCCGCGGCGCAGGACGTCGTACGCCTCGGCGATGAGCTGCATATCGGCGTACTCGATCCCGTTGTGCACCATCTTCACGTAGTGCCCGGCGCCGCCCGGTCCCATGTAGGCCACGCACGGGCCGTCGTCGACCTGCGCGGCGATCTTCACGAGAATGGGGGCGAGATGGTCATACGCCTCGCGCGGACCGCCGGGCATCAGCGACGGCCCGCGGCGCGCCCCCTGTTCGCCGCCCGACACGCCCATGCCGATGAACCGGATTCCCCTAAGGGAGAGCTCCCGCGCGCGGCGCTCGGTGTCGGAAAACAGCGCGTTGCCGCCGTCGACCAGGATGTCGCCGGGGTCGAGGAATGGCGCGAGCGAGGCGATCGTCGCGTCGGTGGGCGCGCCGGCCTTGATCATCACGAGGATGCGGCGCGGTCGCTCCAACGAGGCCGCGAAGGTCTGGGGCGAGCGGTGTCCCTGGATACCCTGCCGCGCCTCGGAGAGCAGGGCGTCGACCGGGTCGGACGATCGATCCGACACGGCCGTCGAGAAGCCCTTGTCCGCCAGGTTGAGCGCCAGGTTCTTCCCCATGACCCCGAGCCCGTACACGCCGATCTGCGCCGCCATCGACCGTCCCATCGCCCGTGTCAGCGGCGCTCGATCAGGAGCACCCCGATCCCTTCACCTCGCGCGCGGCGGCATCGGCCGGCAGAAGGCTCGCGGCGAATCCCTTCGGGTCGGCGTCGTGCTGGTCGATCAAGGCCTGGAGCTGCTGCAGGCAGTCCGTGCGGGTGCAGAGCCGATAGCCGTAGATGCCCATCGGGGCGATGAGCTTCATGTAGTAATGGTTGCCGGCGTCGTACTGCGTGGAGCACGCGCTGGGTTTGTTCGCGACCTTGAGGAACGGGTCGAACGTCTCGGCGAATGTCTCCAGCACGGCCTCGCCGTGGAGATCCTGGGGAATTTCGCGGAAGCGCTTGATCAAGTCGTAGACGGTCATCGTGGCTCCTTTCGGGTTTCCTCCATGAGGGTAAACGAGTCCGCCGGGATAATCAACGGGCGGGGCGTCCTCTGGTGTTGAAGCTCCCCGCAGCAAGCTGCGGGGAATGTGCTCGCAATGCACTTTCACCCTCTTGACTGGTGCATAATGGAACACGTGCCGTTCGTATCCAGAGGAATTGACCGATGGCCGTAAGCGATGCGGTGCGGGTGAGGTCTTGCCGGTTCGTGTGGGCCGTGGTGGTGTGCGTGATGCCGATCGTCGGGATGCGCGGCGCGGCCGTCGCCGGGGCCGACGGGCCGACGCACGTCCGCCAGGGGATCTTCCTCGTGGCCGATCCCGGTCTGACCGATCCCAATTTCAGCGAGACGGTGGTCCTGATCACCCACCACGGACCCCAGGGGACGACCGGCGTCGTCATCAACCGGCCCACGACCACGCCGCTGTCGCATGCGCTGCCTGATCTGCCCTCACTGGCCGACCGGCCGGAGACGCTGTTTGTGGGGGGGCCGGTGGGGCGGGAGGCGGTGGTGATGCTGATGCGCACCATTGAGCCGCACGAATCGGCCCGCCGCGTGTTCGGCGACGTCTACGAGAGTCGAAGCGCCGACGCGCTCGCCCACCTCCTCAAACAGACCGATCCCAAGGCGGTGTTCCGTTTTTATGCGGGCTACGCGGGCTGGGCGTCGGGCCAGCTTGAGGATGAGCTCGATCGGGGGAGTTGGCGTGTGCTGCCGGCCGATTCCGCCGTGGTGTTCGACCGCGACCCGGACGTCATCTGGTCCGAGATGATCCGGCGGTCCTCCGAGCGGTTCGTGCGCGCCCGCTTCGACGATCAGGTCTTGCCGTCGCCGCCCGACGCGGGCGGGGGTGCCGAGCCGCCGCCCCCGGCATCGCTCTTCTTGTCGGTCTTCTTGTCGGCGGCCGGAGCGGCCGGAGCCGCAGGGGCCGACTCCTTCGCGGTTTTGGATTCCGGGGCGCCGGTGTCGGATGTGTCCTTGCCCTTGCCCGAGTAATCGGTGATGTAGAAGCCCGACCCCTTGAACTGCAGCGCGGGCGCCGCCAGGAGCTTCTTCATCGACCCGCCGCACCTCGAGCAGGTTTCGAGCGGCGGGTCGGTGCGTTTCTGGATGAGGTCCACGAGGTGCCCGCATTGCTCGCATCGGTATTCGTAAATCGGCATAGGGTGCGTGTCTCCGCCTACTTCTTGAGTTTTGCGAGCGCCGCGTCCATCCGATCCAGGCCCCGCCGGATGTGGTCGAGGGACGTGGCGTAGGAGAGCCGGATGCAGCGGTCGTCGCCGAAGGCAGCGCCCGCGACCACCGCGATTCGCGCCTCCTCGATCAGGTACGTCGTCAGGCTCTGCGAGCCGGTGACGGCGGTCGCGTTGTGATGTCGTCCGTAGCACGACGACACGTCGGGGAAGGCGTAAAACGCGCCCTGAGGCTGAAAGCACGACACGCCGGGCATCGCGGAGAGGCGGCGGACCATCTCGTTGCGGCGCGCGGCGAACTCGGCGACCATGCGGTCGATCGACGCGCGCGGGCCGTTGAGCGCCGCGACCGCCGCCTTCTGGGAGATGGACGCGGGGTTCGACGTGCTCTGGCTCTGGATATTGGCGACGGCGGTCATCAGCGCGGCGGGTCCCGCCGCCCAGCCGATCCGCCACCCCGTCATCGCGTACGTTTTGGACACGCCGTCGACCACCACCGTCAGGGCCTTCATCTCGGGGGAGAGCGAGGCGATGCTGACATGCCGGAAGCCGTCGTACACGATCTGGCCGTAGATCTCGTCGGAGATGACGAGCAGGCGGTGCCGCAGCGCCACCTCGGCGATCCGCTCCAACTGCGCCCGGGCGTAGCCCGCGCCCGTCGGGTTGGACGGCGAGTTCAGGATCAGGGCCTTGGTCCGCGGGGTGATCGCCGACTCCAGCCGCCGCGGGTCCAGCGTGTAGCCGTCCTCGGCCTGCGTGGGAACGATCACCGGGGTTGCGTCGTTGAGGACGACCTGGTCGGGATAGGACACCCAGTAGGGCGCCGGGATGATGACCTCGTCGCCCTGCTCGAACAGGGCCTGCGCCAGGTTATACAGCGTGTGCTTGGCGCCGCACGAGACCACGATCTCGTTGGGCTGGTACCGCAGTCCCTGGTCCGCTTCGAGGCGCCGGATGATCGCCTGCTTGAGCTCGTCGGTGCCGGAGGGCGCCGTGTACTTGGTGAACCCCGCGCGGATGGCGTCGATCGCGGCGTCCTTGATCGGGTCGGGGGTGTCGAAATCGGGTTCGCCGAGGCCGAAGTCGATGACGTCGATGCCCTGGGCGACGAGCGCCTTGGCCCTGGCGGCGGTCGCCAGGGTGGCGGAGGGCTGGATCCGGCCGACGCGCTGCGCGAGCTTCATGGGGCGCTCCGAAACTTGTCGCGAAGCCGCCGCGCGACCAGCGGGGGCACGAGGCCCTCGATGTTGCCGCCGTAACTCGCGACGTTCTTGATGATGGTGGACGTCAGGTAGGAATACTCCACGCTCGGCATCAGGAAGAGGGTCTCGATGGACTGGTCGAGGTTGCGGTTCATCATCGCCATCTGCATTTCGTACTCGAAATCGGACACCGCGCGCAAGCCGCGGATGATCCCGTGGGCGTGCTTGCGCTTGAGATAGTCGACCAGGAGGCCGTCGAACGCCTCGACCTGGACGGTGGTCATCCCCTTGGTCGAGTCCGTGATCATCTCCAGGCGCTCCTTGATGTCGAAGAGCGGGGCCTTCTGCGGGTTGCGCGCGACGGCGACGATGACCGTGTCGAAAAACTTGAGGCTCCGGTTCACGATGTCGAGGTGGCCGTTGGTGATCGGATCGAACGTGCCCGGGCACACGCCGATGCGATTCACGCCGACTCCGCCTTGGCGTACACGTCCAGGATCGTCTCGCCGTACCGGTAGCTTCTCAGATGGCTCACGGGCGCGACCGGCGGGGGCGGGTCCATCGCGTGAAAGCGCTCGATCACGAGCCATCCGCTCGGCGCGAGACCGAGGCCGGCGAGGAACGGGCGCAGCAGGCGGAAGGTCTCGGGCCGGTGGTAGGGCGGATCGGCGAAGATCAGGTCGTAGACTGATTCGGGATGCCGCTTGAGGCGGGAGATGAGGCCCGCGACGCCGCCCGTCGTCCACACCTCGGCCTCCCGCTCGGACACGCCGCAGGCCGCGAGGTTGGCCTTGAGCGCCGCGCGCGCCGCGGGGTCGGCCTCGACGAAGAGCGCGTGCGCCGCGCCCCGGCTCACCGCCTCGATCCCCACGGCGCCCGTTCCGGCGAAGAGATCGATCACCCGGGCGCCCTCGATCCGGGGTCCGAGAATGTTGAACAACGCTCCCTTGACCTTATCCGAGGTCGGCCGGACATCGTCCCCCTTGGGCGCCCGCAGGCGGCGCCCTTTCAGTTGTCCCGCAATGATTCGCATGCTTGAATGTGTATCGGCCGCATTCCCCGCCCCTTGGGGCGGGGTGAGGCCGAACAGAACCGTGAGTGTGTTCATCTCGCATCGAAGATTCCCCGCAGCTTGCTGCGGGGAGCTTCAATGTTGCGACCGCGGCACGCGCGGCGCGCAAGCGATGTACCATATCACGCGGTGAAAACGAGCGTCAACCCGGAAAGGCGGGTGGTGGTGTCCTAATTTGGGTAACAATCTGTGCCGGTCAACGTGCCGCGGTCCGGCCGGGCCGTTGCGATGCGGATGTGCGCCATGCGTTGTCGAATTCGGGGAGCGAGACGAAGAGCGCGTGTTCGAAGCGGGTCTCGAATGGCTCCGAGGGGTCGGCGAGGTCTTTGAGGAGCGAGGTGACGCGGGCCAACCCGTAGCGGTCCACCAGATACTGGGTGGCGAGGCGGCTGGTCTCGTACGCGGATGAGGCCTGCGCG
>MHEO01000060.1:5607-8272 GCA_001803875.1 Nitrospirae bacterium RIFCSPHIGHO2_01_FULL_66_17
GGGCCAGCGCGTGGTGGCGGGGGGGGCGGGTGCGTTGTCGAAGTACATAGCCAGGCCTTCGTTGAGCCATGTGGGCGCGCGGCTGTTGCTCAACCGATGCACTACGGCGTGGGTGTATTCGTGGGCCACGACCTGCCCCAGGCGGATGTCGTCGATCGTTCCGCCGAGCGGAACATGAATCTTGCCGTCATACAGCGCGCTGGCCCACCCGGGACCGTGGGTCGCGTTGCGGAACTGCTCTTGGGTATAGAGCACCACGGTGATGCGATCCTCCGGGTAGTACGACAGGGCAAGGCCGATGCGCTGGCTGGCTTCATCGAGCAGGCTCAAGACACGTTGCGCGTCGGCGTCACGCTCCGGCCCTTCGAACAGGACGGTGAACAGGTTGACCGAACGACTGTGGAAGTCCCTGAGCGCGCCGTGCGTGGTGCGGACCCGTTCGAGCCTCGTTCGGAGAACCTGGTTGTTCGGATCGAGTCGGACAGCGGTGTCCCATTCCCGAACCGCGAGATCGAATTGGTTCTGCGCGTAGTAGATCTCGCCGAGCAGGCCGTGGCCGCCCGCGTGGTTCGGCGAGAGGCGCAGCCCCTCGGTGAGCGCGTTCATGGCGTCTTGCTCGCGTTGAAGCTTGTGCCATGCCGCGGCCTTGCCGATCAAGAAATCGCCCTCCTCCAGGTTCTGGGCCAACGCGTGGTCAAACTCGGCGAGCGCGTCCTCGAAGCGCTGTTCGCGGTAAGCAGTCCATCCAAGTCCCGCATGGCTCTGGGCGAGATTTTTGCGAAGGACCGCATCGTCGGGACGCAGTTGTGCCGCGCGGGCGAACGCGCTACGCGCGGCCTCGAAATTTCCGTTGTTGAAATGAGCCAGGCCCTTCTCATTGAGCATGGCCGCGTCGGACGTCTGCTCGGTGGCGTCCCGCGAGCCGGCCGGCAGGCCTGCCAGCCGGCCCATGCCGACGGCGCCCACCACGGCCAGCAGCACGAGCCAGAGCAGGATGCGGATGCCAAGCGGTGACGGTCGGGCGTGATCTTCCATGGTCGTGAATGCGCCTCGGTGATGTGATCCGTGAGATGAGTATAGCGGGGCCGGGGTTTTAGCACAGGGCTCGGGGTCACACAGGGCTCGAGGGCTCGGGGTCCGAGGGTCAGGGCTCGGGGTCAGAGTGCTTTTTTCTTGACACCGCCGCTCTCCCGCGAGTAGGATGGCGCCCATTCCTGCGGAGTGCTGCTCATGGCCCGCCGCCCCCGCCTTGCCGTCCCCGCGCTTCCCCATCACATTATCCAGCGAGGCAATAATCGCCAACCGATCTTCTTCAGCGACTCCGACTATCGGTTCTTCCTCGCCTGCCTGGCCAAGGCGAAAGAGCGCTCTTGCTGTCGCCTCTACGCCTACGTGCTGATGACCAACCACGTCCATCTCGTGCTCGCGCCGACCCAGGGTGAGCAGTTGAGCCTCTTCATGCAGAGCGTCGGCCGCCGGTATGTCCGCTATGTCAACGAGACCTATCACCGTACCGGCACGCTCTGGGAAGGACGCTTTAAGAGCGCTGTGGTGAGCGATGATACCTATTTGCTCGCCTGCGGCCGCTATATCGAACTCAACCCGGTCCGCGCCGCGCTCGCCGACCGGCCGGAGGCGTATCCCTGGAGTAGCTATCACGCGCGGGCTCTCGGTGTGTCCAATCCCTTCTTGGATGAAGATCCCGCGTATCTGGGGCTTGGCGAGACCGCGGCTCAACGGCAGGGGGTGTATCGTGCGTGGGTGGCTGCCGCCGTGCCCCAGCACGAATGGCCTGCGATCCGCAGCGCCACGCAGAAGGGCTTGATGATTGGGCCGCTCGGCTTCCAGCAGGAGATGGAGGTGGTCGCGGGCCGACGCTTGGTCGGGGAGTTGCGTGGGCGGCCACGGAAAGTATCGGAAAATGTACTCTGACCCCAAGCCTTCCGCCGTGGTGATTCTCGATATGGAGCAGAGCAACCAGGTGATCGCCTCCACGCATGCCTACGACACCAAAGTGGCCGGCGTCATCTCATCGATGCCGGGGCTGCTGCTGGGCATTGAAGGCGAGGGTAAAGTGAAAGTGGCCACCACGGGCCGGGTCAATGTGAAGGTGGATGCGAGCAAGGGCGCCATCAAAGTCGGTGATCTGCTGGTGACCAGCGACAAGCCGGGCGTGGCGATGCGGTCGGAAACGCTTGATCTGAACGGTGTCCCGATCCATCGTCCCGGCACCATTGTTGGAAAAGCTTTGGAACCGCTGGCTGAGGGCGCAGGGGAAATTCTGGTGCTCTTGAGCTTGCAGTAATACGCGAGGGCTGTTAGCTATGCAGAACCACGCCATACAACGCTGCTGGTTTGTAGGAATCGTGAGCCTCGGCTTGACCTTGGCCCCTGGCTGGTGGCGCCGGCCGTGCATGCCCAAACGGTGACGTACACCTACGATGATGGCTGCACGAATGGGAAGGGATCGACGGACGATTCTCTGTGTGATCGGAGTGACCAATGAAGCGGACTAACACGGTCTCTCGCCTCCTCTCGGTGGGCCTCGCCAGGCGCCTCTTGGCTGGCGGTGGTCTGCTGTGTGCTGCCACCGTGGCGCTCAGTGCGCTCGCCCATGCCCAGACGGTCACCTATACCTACGACACCTGCGCCCAAGGGGTGGGCC
>MHEO01000061.1 GCA_001803875.1 Nitrospirae bacterium RIFCSPHIGHO2_01_FULL_66_17
GCGGGGATCGTGACCAAAACCTTCCAGTAATATATAACATATACCTTGGTATGGTCTTCATGCTGGCTCTAAGTCAGCCGTCCAGCCCGCAATCCGTTGATTATAACCGCCCGTACTTTTCCACCGGCGTGATCCAATAAATACCGCGCCCCAACAGACCGCCGCTGGCGGCGCGTAACGCTCGCAACACCTCGTCCACGTCTTCGCCCTTGAGCAAAATGTCCACCCGCACGTGCGGCGTGTAGCCGACCACGAGGTCGCGCGCGGAAACCGCCGGGTCGCGCTCATCCTGGGCGCCATGGCCCTCGACGTGGGTGAACGTGAAACCCGACACCTGCTCGAGGCCGCGCAGCGTATCCGCGAGCGCCTGTTCGATATCGGCATGTACGATCAAGCTGAGATTTTTCATATCATGGCTCCGTGCGAAGTTTGAGCGTGCGTTCAGCGCGGCCCTCGAGCCAGGCGTAGAGCGTCGGCAGCAGCACGAGGGTAAGCAACGTGGAAGTCACGAGCCCGCCGATCACGACCACCGCGAGCGGCCGTTGCAGCTCCGAACCCGGGCCGGTGGCGAGCAGCATCGGCACCAGGCCGAGCGACGCGATCAGCGCCGTCATCAGCACCGGCCGCAATCGCCGTTCAGCGCCTTCCTGCACCGCTTGCAGCACCGTACATCCGGCCTCGCGCAACTGGTTGAAGTACGCCACCATCACCACGCCGTTCAGCACCGCCACGCCGAACAGGGTGATGAAGCCAACCGA
>MHEO01000062.1 GCA_001803875.1 Nitrospirae bacterium RIFCSPHIGHO2_01_FULL_66_17
TGGCCAGCAAGCGCCGGATCTCGTGCACCACCTCGTCGACCGAGAGCCCCAGCGCCTCGCGCGGCAGGAACTCAAGCCCCTCTTCGGAAAAGTCGATGCTCGCCTCGACCTCGACCAGCAACCCCACGAGCCGCTCTTGCAGCGTCCGGATCTCCGCCGACAGGCCACCGCGGAGTTGCGCCACCGCCGCGCGCGCGCCGGCGTCGCTCTGGGCTCGGATGACGTCCATCACCGCCTCGGCCTGCGCCAGGTCGATCCGGCCGTTGAGAAACGCGCGCCGGGTGAACTCGCCGGGCTGGGCCATCCGGACGTCGGGCGAAATGAGCAGGCCCACGATGCGCTTGAGCACGTGGGCGCCACCGTGGCAGGAGAGCTCGACGACGTCCTCGCGCGTGTAACTTCTCGGCGCGCGCATCACCGTCACCAGCACCTCGTCGATCACACATCCATCATCGGGATTTACGGCCTGGCCGAACGCCACGCGGCGGTCATCGAGCGCCTTGAGCGGGCGGCCCGACGCCAGGCGCAGGATACGATCCCCGGCCGCGATCGCCTCGGGCCCCGACAGGCGCACCACGCCGATCGCCGCCTCGCCGGGCGCGGTAGCGATCGCGCAGATCGTGTCGGGTGTCGGGGCCGAGCGAGCCGTCATCGCGCTCCTCGCCGCGCCGGCCTCAGCGCCCCTTGGCCTTGGGGACCACCAGGGCGGACGGCGTCCAGAATTTCATCGTCGCATATTGCTGGGTGATGCTCAAGAGGTTGTTGATCATCCAGTAGAGCACCAGCCCGGAGGGAAAGCTCAGAAAGAAGAACGTGAAGACGACCGGCAGCATCAGCATGATCTTCGCCTGCATCGGATCCATCGTGGTCGGCTGCAACTTCTGCTGGAGGACCATCGTCGCGCCCATCAGGACCGGCAGGATGTAGGAGGGGTCCTTCTCGGACAAGTCGGTGATCCAGAACATGAACGGCGCCTGGCGCAGCTCGATCGTGGTGTAGAGAATGTTGAACAGCGCCACGAAGAACGGGATCTGCAGGACCATCGGCAGGCATCCCCCCAGGGGATTGACCTTGTTGTCCTTATACAGGCTCATCATCTCCTGGTTGAGGCGGGCCTTGTCGTGTTTATACTTTTTCTGGATTGCCTGGAGCTGCGGCTGCAGGGTCTGCATCGCCCGCATCGACACGTAGCTCTTGTGCGTGAGGGGGATGAACACGATCTTGATCAGGGCGGTCAGCAGGATGATGGCGACGCCGTAATTGCCGGTGTAGGCGTGCAGGAACTTGAGGATGAGGAAGAGCGGCTCCGCGATCAGCCGCACCAGCGACCAGCTCCCGTAGATGAACCAGCCGAAGTCGATCGTGGCGTCCAGGCCGATGTTCATGGCCACCAGGCGATCGTACTCCTTCGGCCCGGCGTAGAGGCGATAGCGCTGCGTCCCGGCCTCGCCGAGGACCGTCTCCCGCACCCCCGCCGACACGCGCTGGTCGCCGTAGCGCTCGACGACCACGGCGGCCTGCGGCTCGCCGGGGATCAGGGCCGAGAGGAAGTATTTGTCCTGGAGCGCCGTCCACCCGACGCGGCCCTCGTGGATCGCCGGCTGGTCCAGCTTGGAGGGTTTGTCCTGGACGATCTTTCCGTCGATGTGGCTGGTCGGCCCCACGTATCCCACGACCGTCATATCGCCCCACTGCCGGATGCCGAAGTTTTCCCCCAGCATCAGGCGGTAGCTTCCGGCCAGGCCGCGCGTCTCGAGCTCGACGTCCACCTCGTAGCGGTCGTGGTGGAACACGAGTCGCTTGGATAGGATCTGCCCGGACGGCGTCCGGGCCTCGAAGCGCAGTTCGCCGGTGGGGCGCTCGGCCGAGAGGCGCAGATCCCCGCCGGCCAGCGCGTACGGCCCGGCGAGGAACGCCGACTTCAGCGCCGCGTCGTCGGTCTCGACCACGACCGCCAGCGGCGACAGCGCGGCGCCCTCCGGGGACGGGACGAACAGGTCGATCGGCGTCGTCTTCTGCGGGCCGTTGGTGTACCGCGCGAGCCGCCACGACGTGATCACGCCGCCCCGCGTCGAGAGCGTCGCCCGGTAGAGGTCGGTCTCGACCGTCACCACCCGCTCCGGCCCCGGCTCGATCGCGGCGTCGGGCGGCGCCGCCCGCTCTAAAGACGGAGGCGGAGCGGGCGTGGCCTCGGGAGAGGCTTTGATCGGCTCGGGAGGCCGGGATGGGGAAGGGCCGGGCGGCACCAAGACCGAGTAGCCGATAATGATGACGATCGAAAGGACGAGAAACAGGACGGCGTTGCGTTCCATGGCTGGTGAATCGCTCCGACGATTAGTGGTGAATTCCCATGAGCCTTCGGCTCACCCGCACAAGAATCAAATCCCCCCATCCCCCCTTTGACAAAGGGGGGCAAGGGGGGATTTTCTGCACAGCGGCGACCGACGCCGCGCGGTCACGGAACCGGGTCGCAGCCCCCCGCGTGAAAGGGGTGGCACCGCAGCAGCCGCCGCATGGCAAGCCACGCGCCCTTCGCCGCCCCGTGACGCTCGATCGCTTCCATCGCGTACGCCGAACAGGTGGGCAGGAAGCGGCACGCCGGCGGAAGAACGGGTGAGACGACCAGCCGGTAGAGCCGGATCGCGCCCAGGCTCCCGCGCGCGATCGCGCCCCGCGGCCGACAGCGTTCGACGCCTTCCGCGATCACGGGACCGCCCGCTCCCACGACGCGAGCAGGACCGCGACCGCGTCCGTCAATGCTTGAAACGACCATTGTTGAACCGACGACCGTGGAAGGATCAGCAGATCCCGCCCATCGGGGACCGAGTCGAGACGCGTGATGATGACCCGCAGGCGCCGCTTGATGCGGTTCCGCTGAACCGCCCCGCCGAATTTTCGCCCCACGATGATGCCGATCCGGGCCCCGGCCCTTCCCTCCGCTGCCAGCCCGATCACCGTCAACGGTCCGCGCGACACCCGCCGTCCGGCCTCGAACACTCGCCGAATCTCGGCCGCGCGGGCCAGACGCTCGACCCCGCCGCGTCCTACACCGTGAGCCGTTTTCTTCCCTTGGCCCGTCGGCGCTTCAACACGCGCCGCCCGTCCTTGGTTGCCATCCGCTTGAGAAATCCGTGCGTGCGTTTGCGGCGCAGGTTGCTCGGTTGACGCCTCGTGATCGACATATTCGCTCCTGGCTCTTGTCATTTCAGAAAAAACGCCCTATTATAGGGAACCCGATCCCGGGTGTCAAACACGGGCGCCCCGCCGCGGGAGCCGGACCCTCACGACAAGGACGTCGGCGGATGGTCATCCTAGCATGACAGGTGTTCGATCAGCGCCGACAGCCGCGACGCGTGCCGATCGCGAGGC
Source organism: Nitrospirae bacterium RIFCSPHIGHO2_01_FULL_66_17 (assembly GCA_001803875.1). Classification (GTDB taxonomy): domain Bacteria; phylum Nitrospirota; class Nitrospiria; order 2-01-FULL-66-17; family 2-01-FULL-66-17; genus 2-01-FULL-66-17. The sequence continues at coordinate 3,370 of MHEO01000062.1, forward strand.
GCTTCTTGATCTGCTCTTCGAGCGGGCCTTCCAGTACCGCGACGAGCCGACGTTCCGCCTCGCCTCCGGGGCCTTGAGTCGGTACTACCTCAACTGCAAACTCGTCACGCTCGATCCCCGGGGCGCCACCCTGATCGGACGGCTGGTGTTCGAGCGCCTCCGCGGGCTGTCGCTCGGCGGCGTGGGAGGGTTGACCCTCGGCGCCGATCCGATCGCCCTGGCGACCGCGATCGCGAGCGAGGCCGCGGGTCGGCCGATCCCGGCCTTCATCGTGCGCAAGGAACCGAAGGGACACGGCACCGGGCAATGGATCGAAGGCCCGCTGGCGGAGGGCGCCCCGGTGGCCGTGGTCGACGACGTCGTGACCACCGGGGGTTCGACCGAAAAGGCCCTCGACATTCTGTCCAAGCTGGGGCACCCGATCCTGAAGGTCGTGGCCCTGGTCGACCGCGACGAGGGCGGGCGGGAGGCGCTCCGCCGCCGCGGCTTCGAACTGGATAGCCTGTACCGCCTCGACGATTTCATGGCCCTGTGGAATGCCAGGCACCCGAGAACCGTCTAGTACCCAGTCGGGCGCAATTGCGCGTCCGTCACGGCGGTTCCATGGCAACACGGGGTCATCCCCGGAACGAAGGAGGGGGTTGTGCGACGACGCGGTGCGGTACTTTCGATCGGTGGCGCGGCGGTGCTGGTGGCCGTCCTGGGGATGGCGCAGTCCGGGGCCTCCCTCCTGGCGGACGACATCGTCCAGAAATCCGAGGACGTCCATCCCGGCAAGGACCAGAAGGCCAAATTGACGTTCACCATCAAGGAATCCGGCGGTTCGGAGCGCAAATCGGTCCTGCGGCGCTACTGGAAGAATTATCGCGGGGAGAGCGGCCTGGACTTCAAAGTGATCGTCTTCAACGAGTACCCGCCGGACGCCAAGGGCAGCTCGTTCATGCTCTGGGCCTACGACCCGCGGAGCGGCAAGCCGGCCGATCGCTGGCTCTACATTCCGATCCTCAACAAGGTGAACAAGATCCGCAACACGGTCGAAGATACCGGCATCGCCAGCTCCGACCTCCAGCCCGGGGACATGGTGTCGCGTCCGGTGGAGCGGGACACCCACAAGCTCATCGGCGAGGAGGTCGTCGGCAACCGCAGCTACTACATGATCGAGAGCACGCCGAAGAAGGCCGAGCCGTCCTATCCCTACGGCAAGCTCGTGAAGTGGATCACGAAGGACACCTTCCTCAAGGAGCGGATCGACTACTACGATCCGCGCGGCAAGCTGCTGAAGACCCAGTACACGACGTGGAAGCCGATCAAGGACGCGTGGGTGTGGGAAAAGGTCGTCATCAACAACGCCCAGACCGGAACCGACACCTTCTTGAGCATCAACGACATCAAAACCGACGTGGGGTTGCAGGACGGCTTCTTCAGCGAGCGATCGATGAAGCAGGGGGTTGACCGCCTGCCATGAACCCCCTCGCCGCCTGGCGACGCCCGCGGGGAGACGCCGCGACGGGTCGGCCCGCCCGCCGTCGCCTCTGGCGGCCGCGCCTCAAGACGCGCCTGGGGCTCTTCATCCTGATCGCCGGCCTGGTTTCGGGCGCCGTCACGCTGGGGTTCATCTATGTCATCGGCACCTCGACGCTCAAGGAGGCGATCGGCCGCAGCTTTCAGGAGCTGGCCTCCACCACCAGCGCCAGCATCGACACGCTGATCGGGCACCACGTCGAGGAGGCGCGCCTGCTGGCGTCGGCGCAGTCGGTGCTGTCGGTCGTTGAGGAATCGAACGCGTTCTACGGCAGCGACCCGCCCGAGGAGGTCCGTCGCCGGATCGACGAGATCGACGAGCGGTGGCGGCGCGCGCAGGGCGTCGACGCCTACTTCCTCGAAATCCAGGGCAACCGCGCCACCGCATACCTTCAGGACTTCGCGGCGCAGACCCCCGATCCCAGCCTCTACCGGGCCATCGTCGTCACCAACGCCTCCGGCGCGCTCGTGGCGGCCGTCGGCCGGTCGACGCGGTACGCCTACGGCGAGACCGGATGGTGGATTCAGGCCTACCACGGCGGGCAGGGCCGTCTCTTCGTCAGCGGCGTCGAATCGGACCCCGATCTCGGCATCGACGTGATCGTCGTGGCCACCCCGATCGTCAAGGACCAGCGAACCGTCGGCGTGCTCGGCATGGTGCACCCCGCGGACACCTTTCTGCGGGGCGTCACGTCGGCCAAGATCGGCCGCACCGACCACACGATGATCGTCACGGACCGCGGCGACGTGGTGTTCTGCCCCGTGTCGCCGGCGAAGGATCACGCCCTCGCCCCGGAGCAGATCGCGGCGGTCACGCGCGACGAAAAGGGCTGGTCGGCGACCACCACGGACGTCCACTTTCCCCGCCGGGAATCGCTCAACGGCCACGCGCCGGTTTCCATCACCCGGACGCTGGGGGGCGAGAATTTCGGGGGCCGGCGCTGGTTTGTGGTCACGAGCCAGGACCCGCGCGAGAGCTACGCGCCGGTCTACACGCTCTTGCGGTGGACCGCCGTGGCGGGCGCGGCGGGCACGCTGATCGTCTCGCTTCTGGGCCTGCTGATCGCCCGCCGCATCGTCCGCCCCATCCAGGCGCTCAAGACCGGCGCCGAGTTGATCGGCCTGGGCAACCTGAACCACCGCATCGAGATCGCGACCGGCGACGAAATCGAGGACTTGGCGAACCAGTTCAACAAGATGGCGCACAAGCTCAAGCTCTTCTACATCGGGCTCGAGGAAAACGTCAAGGAAAAGAGCTGGAAGCTCGAGCACCAGAACAAAGAGCTCTTTATCCTCTACTCGATCGCCGCCACGCTGAATCAGGCGCTGCCCCTCAAGGACCTGCTGGACGACACGCTCAACAAAATGCTTGACGTCATGGAGGCGGATGGGGGTATGATCTGGATGGCGGACCCTCCCCTGGGGTCGTCGCCGATCACAGCCACGAAGCTGCCGGTCCTCTCGCCGGGACAGATGAGCAGCTTGATCGAGTTGATTCACCACATCAGCCGCACCGTTCGCGAGAGCGGCGAGTTGTGGACGACGGAGAATCTTGCGGTGGACGGCCGTCTCGACCAGTTGCGGTACAGCGATCCCGGGTTCATCTCGCTCGCGGGCATCCCGCTCACGTCCCGCGATCACGTCCTGGGCATCCTGTTCCTGCTGTATCGCGACATCCGGGCGCTGACCTCCCGCGAGGAAAAGTTGCTCGCGTCGGTCGGCGCGCAAATCGGGGTGACGATCGAGCACACGGCGCTCGCCGCGCACACGCAGAGTCCGTTGCGCGATCAGAACGAGCGGTAAGTCGCGCGGCGGACATGACGTCCGCCGGACCGGCCAGGAGGCTTGCGATGCTGGAATTCTTCGGTCGGGAAGAGCCTCGAAAGACCGAGTTCGAGGAGCTGACGCTCCCGTACCTCGATTCCCTCTACGGGTTCGCCCTGGTGCTGACGGGCAACAGCGACGACGCCCACGACCTCGTCCAGGACGCGTACCTGCGGGCGTATCGGTTTTACCATCGGTACCAACCGATCACCCACTACAAGGCCTGGCTGTTCACGCTCACCAAGAATCTGTTCATCAATCGCTACCATCAGCGCGCGCGCGAGGTCTCGCTCACCTCGCTCGAGATCGACGACGACGCTCCCTACGAGTCGCCGCGTGACCTCCTGGTGGCGGCGAGCGGACGCCACGAAAAGGGGTTGTTCCGACAGGATTTCGACTGGGCGATGGCCGCGATGCCGGAAAAGCTGCGCCTCGCCGTCCTGTTGAAAGACGTCGAGGGCTTCGACTACAAGGAGATTGCCGAGATCATGGGCTGTCCGCTGGGCACGGTGATGTCCCGGCTGTCGCGGGGACGGCAGCTCCTGAAAAAGTCGCTCAAGGACTACTGGGTGGGCGCTCCGCCGTTACGGCCGGCGGAACACGCGCGCACGGAGCGCGTCTAATGTACGATTGCTCGACGGTCATCAAGCTCCTCCACCCGTACTTGGACCGGGAACTGGACGTCAAGGAATCGGTGCGGATCCAGACCCATCTCCGGGAGTGCCCGTACTGCCGTGAGATGTTCTCGGCGGAGCAGGTGTTCCAGGACCTCGTGCGACAAAACGTCGCACCGCCCCCGGCGCCCGAGTTCGCGCGCCGGTGCGTCACGGCGGCGCTGTCGCGCGAGAGCCGACGGCCACGGCTCCAGCGGCTCCGTGGGCGGCCCGCCCGCATCGCGGCCGGCGCAGGGGCGGTGGCCGCGGCGGCGGCTCTCGTCATCGTGCTCGTCGGCGTCTTCACCACCGCCGTGCCCGGCCTGGTCACGCTCGCCGTGGCGCAGCACCGGGCGTACCTGGACCACCCCGACTCGCTCGAGGTGACGGGCGGCGACGTCGCCGTGGTGGCCGCGCGGCTCGAGGAGCGTCTCCACTTCAAGCTCCGGCTCCCGGCCGAGCCCGTCGCCGACCTCCGCTTGATCGGGGGGCGCGTCGTCGAGGACGGCGACCGCCGGGCCGCTCACCTCGTGTACCGCCTCGGCGATCGGCAGACCGTCTCGCTCCTGATGACCCCGCCGCAGGAAGTCCGAGTCTCCGGCCGGAACGCGATCGCGTTCAAGAACATCCTGTTTAACCCCGCGGACATCGCGGGGTATCAGACCCTCCAGTGGTCGGATCGCCGCCACACCTACGTCCTCGTGTCGTCCGAACCCGGCGCCGTCTACCAGGCGTGCGTCATCTGCCACGGGTCGGGCCAAAGCCGCGACGCGATCGCCGGCTTCACGTCCGGCACCTGATCCAGCGTTTCCTTCGTTCGGCGAAGTGGTCGGTGTGGAGCGGAGGGAGGCTCTAGCCGGCTTACGCCGACTTGACGCCTTTGTCTTGGTTGTCGTACACGAGGATCGGCGCGGCGGTGTTCTGAATCACTTCCTCGGTGATGACGCATTCCTTGACGTTCTTCGTCGAGGGGATTTCGTACATCAACTCCAGCATCACGCTCTCGAGGATCGCCCGGAGGCCGCGCGCGCCGGTCTTTTGCGCGAACGCGCGCTTGGCGACCTCGACGAGCGCCCCGGTAGTGAACTTCAGCTTGACCTTCTCGAACGAGAACAGTTTCTCGTACTGCTTGATGAGCGCGTTCTTGGGTTCGGTCAGGATGCGCACCAGCGCGTGCTCATCCAGGTCCTGCAGCGTCGCGTGTACCGGGAGTCGGCCCACGAACTCGGGGATCAGTCCGAATTTCAAGAGATCCTCCGGCTGCATCTGTCCCAGGATGTCGCCGAGCCGCCGCTCACTCCGACTCTTCACGTCCGCGCCGAACCCCATCGCGCGGGTCTGGAGGCGCTGCGCGATCAGCATGTCGAGCCCCACGAAGGCGCCGCCGCAGATGAAGAGAATCTGGCTGGTGTCCACCTGGATGAATTCCTGGTGCGGATGCTTGCGGCCGCCCTGGGGCGGGACATTGGCCACGGTGCCCTCGATCAGCTTCAACAAGGCCTGCTGCACCCCTTCACCCGAGACGTCCCTGGTGATCGACGGGGAATCGCTCTTGCGGCTGATCTTGTCGATCTCGTCGATGTAGACGATCCCGCGCTCGGCCTTCTCGACGTCGTAGTCCGCCGCCTGCAGGAGCTTGAGGATGATGTTCTCGACGTCCTCTCCGACGTACCCGGCCTCGGTCAGCGTGGTCGCGTCGGCGATGGTGAACGGGACGTCCAGGATCCGCGCCATCGTCTGCGCGAGCAGCGTCTTCCCGGTGCCGGTGGGGCCGACCAGCAGGATGTTGCCTTTCTGCAACTCGACGTCGTGACTCGTTCCGGCGTTGATCCGCTTGTAATGGTTGTGCACCGCCACCGCCAGGACCTTTTTGGCGCGCTCCTGGCCCACCACATATTGGTCCAGAATGCGCTTGATCTCGGCCGGTTTCGGCAGGGGGGATGAGACGAGGTCCTTGTCCTCGTCGCCTTCCTCCGCGATGATGTCGTTGCAGAGGTCGATGCACTCGTCGCAGATGTAGACGGTCGGACCGGCGATCAGCTTTCGCACCTCGTCGCGGTTCTTGCCGCAAAACGAGCACCGCAACGTTTCCGCCCGATCAGGTCTGCGCTTGTCGTCCACTGTGCCCTCCGCCCCTATGCCTTTACCGCGACCGGAACCCGTTCCAAAATGGCGTCGATCAAGCCGTACTCCCTGGCTTCCTCGCTGGACAGGAAGAAATCCCGTTCGGTATCCATCCTGATCCGCTCCAGCGACTGGCCGGTGTGCTTGGCCAGCACGTGATTCAAGTGCTCCCGCGTTTTGAGAATTTCCTTCGCGTGAATCCCGATGTCGGTCGCCTGCCCCTGAAATCCGCCGAGGGGTTGGTGGATCATGATCCGCGCGTTCGGGAGCGCGAAGCGCTTGCCCCGCGCGCCGGCCGAGAGCAGAACCGCGCCCATGCTCGACGCCTGGCCGATGCAGATCGTGGACACGTCCGACCGGATGTACTGCATCGTGTCGTAGATGGCGAGGCCGGACGTCACCAGGCCCCCCGGGCTGTTGACGTAGATGCTGATGTCCTTCTCGGGGTCTTCGGCTTCAAGGAAGAGGAGCTGGGCGATGATCAGATTCGCCGAGTTGTCGTCGATGGGGGTGCCGATGATGATGATCCGGTCTTTCAACAGCCGAGAATAGATATCGTAGGCCCGCTCGCCCCGGCTGGTCTGCTCGATGACCATTGGTACCAACATGCACTCATCCTCCCTGGCAACCCACCGTCCGCCGGCGGCGGGTCGCGTTTTACCTAGGCTCTTGACCGCCGGCAGCGCCCTCTTCTTCCCTAAACTTCGCCCTCGTGTGGAGCCAATCCAGCGTTTTTTCGCGCAGCAAGGTGGCGCGGAGCCCCGTAAAGGCCCCGCTTTCTCCGGCCAGGAGTCTGCGCACCTCCTGAACGTTCGATCGAGCCTCCTTCGCCAGGCGTTCGACCTCCCGATCGATCTCCTCCTGACCCACCGCGAGGCTCTCGCGCGCCGCGATCGCCTCCAAGATCAGGTCCCCCTTGACCCGCTCCTCGGCCGCGCTCACGGCCTCCCGATCCAGCGCCTCGGGCTCAATCCCCGGCCCGCCGGGCGTCGCGCCGGCGGCCTCGAGGTGGCGCGCGATCCGCTCCCGAACCAGGTCCGCTTCGCGGCGAACCAGGCTCGGCGGCAGCTCGACCTGATGGCGGTCCAACAACACCGTGAGCAAGGCCCGCTTCTCCTCGGCCTGCTGCTCATCCCGCCTGCGGCGCTCCAGCTCGGAACGGATCTTCGCCCGCAACGCGTCGAGGGTGTCCGCACCCAGATCCTTCGCAAACTCGTCGTCCAGGGGGGGCAACACCTGGCGTTTGACGTCGATGACCGCAATGTGAAAGACCACCAGGCGTCCGGCAAAGCGCGCCGCGTGGTGATCGGGGGGAAACGACACGCTGGTCTCGAACCGTTCCCCTTTTCGCCGCCCGATCAGCGCCGCTTCGAGCTCCGGCAGGATCGCGTGCCCGCCGACGTGGACGAGATAGCCCTTGGCGCCGCTGTCGGCGAGCGGCTGACCGTCGACCGTGCCCTCAAAATCGATCACGGCGTAATCACCATCGGCCACGGCGTGGTCGTCCGCGCAGACCTCGAGCTGGGCGTGACGCTGTCTGAGCGCATCGCCCGCGGACGTGACGTCGACGTCGGTGACGACGACCGGACGCCTCACGACGGGGAGGTCCTGGTAGGGTTGGAGCGCCACGGGCGGGCGCACCTCGACCGTCGCGCGGAATGACAACGGCGCGTCCTTGCCGATCGTCAACTGGTCGATCGTGGGGAGCTGCACGGGAGCCAACCCCGCCTCCTTGACCGCCTCTTCATAGAAGTGGGGCACCAGTCGCCGCACGACATCGTCGGCGATCTCCTGGTGGTACCGCTTCTCCAACAGGGGGAGGGGCGCCTTCCCCTGGCGGAAGCCGGCGATCTTCACGCTTCGGCTCAGCTCCGCGTAAGCTGACGCGAATTCCTTCCCCACCACATCCGCCTCGACCTCGACCACCAGGGCGCGCTTGACCGGCGAGATTGTTTCAACCGTGACCTTCATGTTCTCCTGATTCGTTGTCGTGCTGAGCGAGCTCGATGCCCGACGGTGGGATGAAGCACGCGTGCGAGAGGGGGGATTTGAACCCCCACGGGGTGACCCACCAGATCCTAAGTCTGGCGCGTCTGCCAATTCCGCCACTCTCGCGAACGCTCAACAAAAAATGGTGAGCCGTGTAGGGATCGAACCTACGACCCGCTGATTAAGAGTCAGCTGCTCTACCAGCTGAGCTAACGGCCCACACAAAAGCTCTTCATCCATACATGGCGCGCCTGGAGGGAATTGAACCCCCGACACATGGCTCCGGAGGCCATTGCTCTATCCGCTGAGCTACAGGCGCTTCTTGCCCCGCGCCGTCGGCGCGGGGGTCATGATCGCACATCACTGGCCGGGGCTGGCGCCGTCGTCGGACCGCGCCCTTCCACAGCCCCAACGCGGGTCGAAAAAGCGGCTGTATTCTACAGAGTCGCAGCGGCTTTGTCAAAACTCCGAAGCATCATCCGGGAAATACCGCGCCGGCAACCAAGTCTAGTGCGGTCGCTCCCCCGAACGGGATGACCGGCTCAGCCCGGACCCAGGAGCCTGTCCGAGTATTCGGGTGCTGGAACCTGTTCAGGAGCGGCCAGATGCAAGGCGGAAGGAGGCCTTGCGCGCGGAGCGTACTGGTTCGTACGTGAGCACGCAAGGCCGACTGACAACGCCGCGGATGGCCGCTCATGGACAGGTTCCTAGATACCGCGGTCGAGCTGGTGGAAACGGCGTACACTGGCAGGGGGCCGGGTCACGGTCGTCGGCTCCGTATTCCGAATAAAGATTTCCACCGATGACGGGCCTCCGGGCGCGGCCCGGAGGCCCGTTTTCGGATCGACCTTCACGAACACGATGTCATTCGGAATCGGAAAGGCCTGCACGGGGAGTTGCGACAGCGCCGCCTTCATGTAGGCCACCCAGATCGGAAGGGCGACGGACGCGCCCGCCTCGCGGTCCCCCAGCGATCGCCGATCGTCGAATCCGACCCACACCCCCGCCGCCAGATTGGGCGCGTAGCCGACGAACCAGGCGTCGGCGAACTCATTCGTCGTGCCGGTTTTTCCCGCGATGGGACGCCCCAGCGCTTTCGCCCGCACGCCGGTTCCCGACTGGACGACCCCCTCCAGCATGTTGGTGATGACGTACGCCGTTTCCCGCGAAACGACGGGTGCGGGGCTCGGCTCGTAATGGGCGAGCACCGTCCCGCCGTGATCGGTGACCGACCGCAGGCCCACCGGCTCGACCCGCTGTCCTTCGGCCGCGAAGACGGCGAGCGCCGAGGTCAATTCCAGCAGTCCGACGCCGGAGGACCCCAACGCCAGCGACAGGTCGTTGGCCAGCGGGCTGGCGATGCCGACGCGGCGCGCAAAGTCGATCGCCGCCGAGACGCCGATCTGTTCCAACAATTTGACGGTGGCCACGTTGCGCGAAAACGCCAGCGCCTCCCGCATCGTGATCGGGCCGTAGAAGCGATCCTCGTAGTTCGTCGGCTTCCAGATTTTTTGGAGCACCGGGTCGTCGAAGATGACGGGAGAGTCCACCAGAATCGTGGACGGCGTCAGCCCCCGATCGATGGCGGCGGCATAGATGATCGGCTTGAACGCCGACCCCGGCTGGCGCCGGGCCGACAGCGCGCGGTTAAATTCGCTCCGCTTGAAATCATACCCTCCCACCATCGACTTGATCGCCCCCGTCTTCGGGTCCAAGGCGATCAGCGCCCCTTCCACGACCGGCTCCTGCTCCAGCGCGAGCGCCGGCGCGCCGTTCGGCTCGCGCCGCGTGATCCTGACCAGGACGCGATCGCCGACCGCCAGCAGCTCCGGCAGCGCGGCCGTGGGCCGGATGTCGGCGGTCGTGAAATCGGGCGGGTGAAGGCGCTTGCGGGCCCACGCCGCGTCCTCGAGCGCCAAAACGCCCGTGGTCCCGGCGACCGAGATCGTCGCCTGCTGCGCGGCGACCTTGACCACCGTCCCCTCCAGGATGTCGCCGACCTGAAGCGTCGGTGCGGATCGCCCGGACGCCCCCGGCCCGCGGGACTCCGACTCCACCGGCCCCTGACCGAGCGGCCCGCGGTACCCCTGTCGTTTATCGATCGCGCGCAGTCCGTCGCGCACCGCCTCGACCGCGGCTTTCTGCATCTCGATGTTGAGGGTGGTGTAGACGTTCAACCCGCCCTTGTAAACCAATTCTTCCCCGTACGTCGCCGTCAACTGCTGGCGCAGCGACTCGAGGAAGTACGGTGCGATCTCCTCCTGGGGCTGGAATTTCGCGAAGTACAGGTCTTCCTGGTACGCCTGGCGAAACTCGGGCTCCGTTACAAACCCCTCGTCCAGCATCCGGCGCAGCACCACCCCCTGCCGCCCCTTCGCGCGCTCGGGATAAAAGTACGGCGAGTAATTGCTGGGCGCCTTGGGCAGGCCCGCCACGAAGGCCATCTCGGCCAACGTCAGGTCGGCCGCGTCCCTGGAGAAATACGTCTTCGCCGCGGCCTGGACCCCATAGGCGCCGTGGCCGAAATAGATCTGGTTCAGATACATTTCGAGGATTTCGTCCTTCGACAGCACGCGCTCGATCTTCAGGGCCAGCAGGATCTCCTTGGCCTTGCGCTTGAGGCTCTTCTCCTGGGTGAGAAAGAGGGACCGCGCGAGCTGCTGCGTGATCGTGCTTGCCCCCTCCCGCATCTCCAGCGAGATGAGGTCGACGAACAACGCCTTGGCGATTCGGATCGGATCGAGGCCTTCGTGGCGGTAAAAGCGGGAGTCCTCGACCGCGATCACGGCCTGGATCAGTCGAGGCGGAATTTTGGACAGCGGCGTCAGGACCCGCCTCTCGACGAAGAACTGGCCGATCTGGCGGTTGTCGTCGGAATAGACGCGCGTGACCAGGCTCGGTTGATAGGAGCGGAGCGCCGCGATGTCCGGCAGGTTCCTCGACAGGAGCCACCCCGCCGCGCCGCCGACGATGAGCACCGTGCCCCCCACCACGGCGCCGGCCATCAACCAGGGCGCGAGGCGGCGCCAGCGCTCGCGCCACGGCTCACGCGTCACTTGGCGACCCTACCCATCCGCGCTCGGGCCTCCCGTGGGGTCGCCGGTTTCCAGGGCGCCGATCCCGCGGGTCAATGCACCACCCTCCGGTCGAGACTCCGATACTGGATCGCCTCCGACACGTGGGCCGGGGAGAGACGGTCCTGGGCGTCGAGATCGGCGATGGTCCGGGCCACCTTCAAAATCCGGTGATAGGCGCGAGCCGACAAGCCCAGTCGGGTCATCGCCAGTTCGATCAGCCGTCGGGAATCGTCGCCGATCTCGCAATGACGCTTGAGTTGGCGGGGACGCAGCTGAGCGTTGCAGAACAGCCCCTCGGTTTTATAGCGGTCGTGCTGGCGCGCTCGCGCCGTCGCGACCCGCTCCCGCACGGCCGTCGAATCCTCCCGCGCGCGCTCCTGCGCGAGATCCTTGAAGGGCACCGCCGGGACCTCGAGGTGGATGTCGATGCGATCGAGCAGGGGCCCCGACACCCGGGAGCGGTACCGCTGAATCTGGGTGGGGGTGCACACGCACTGACGCGTGCGATCGGTGAAATAGCCGCACGGACACGGATTCATCGCCGAGATCAACATGAACTGCGCCGGGTACGTGACCGACGCGGAGGACCGCGCGATCGTCACCCGGCCCAGCTCCAAGGGCTGCCGGAGCACCTCGAGGACGTTGCGCTTGAACTCCGGCAATTCGTCGAGGAAGAGGACCCCATGGTGGGCCAAGCTGACCTCGCCCGGCCTGGGGATCTGCCCGCCGCCGATCAGGCCCGCATCGGAAATGGTGTGGTGCGGCGCCTGAAACGGTCGCTCCGACAACAGGGGCGTCTCCGGCGAGAGCAACCCCATCACGCTGTGGATCTTGGTGCTTTCCAGCGCTTCTTCCAGGCTCATCCGGGGAAGGATCGTGGCCATGCCGCGCGCGAGCATCGTCTTGCCCGACCCCGGCGGCCCGATCAACAGCACGTTGTGCCCCCCCGCCGCGGCGACTTCCAGCGCCCGCTTGGCGTGTTCTTGTCCCTTCACGTCGCCGAAATCGTCGGCACCGTGACCGGACCGCGCGGTCGACGCTCGCGGCGCGTCCGTCGGCGCCAGCGAGAGCTTGCCGTCGAGAAACTCGATCACCTGCGGCAGCGTGTCGACCCCGACGACCGACAATCCCTCGACAATCGCGGCCTCGCGGGCGTTCTCCCGCGGCAGTATCAGGCCCCGCATCCCGTGCTTCTTGGCGGCAAGCGCCATGGGCAGCGCGCCGCGGACGGGCCGGACTCGCCCGTCCAGCGACAGTTCGCCCACGACGGCGTACGGCGCGACGCGCTCCGTGGCCAAGCCGCCCTCGGCGACCAGAATGCCGATCGCCATGGGGAGATCAAACGCCGACCCCTCCTTTTTCACATCCGCCGGAGCGAGGTTGACCGTGATTTTCTTGATCGGGAAATTCAGGCCGGTGTTCTTCATCGCGGCCCGCACGCGGTCCCGACTCTCCTTCACGGCAAGATCGGGAAGACCGACCACCGAGAACATCGGCAGACCTTGCGAGATATCGACCTCGACATCCACGAGGTATCCGTCGAGGCCGTACACGGCGCTGCTCACGACCTTCGCCAGCATGATCCGACTCCGCTCACGACGCTGCGCGGGAACCGCTCCGGGCACGGGGCTTCCGCGTCACCGTCCCCGGGCACGGCGACGCAGTGTACCACACCCTCGGGCCCTCTTCACAGGTCCCGGCGATCCGCACCGGAAGACGCGCCCTACGGCCCCTGCGTGATGATCTCGTGTGACTCGTTGAATTGACCGGACTGTGTGACGGTGAGGGAGTCCGTGATCGTAAACCACCCCGATACCGTCGCGGACGACGCCCCGGCGCGGTCGATCAACACCGCGTCGAACCGCAGCGCGCCCAGGTTGGGGACGATGATCAGCGTGCGGAAGGTCCGGCGACCACCCGTGCTGTCGGCAAGGGTGGTCGTCGTCAGGTCGATCCGGTTTTCACTGGTCCCGTCGGAACCGGTGAACACCAGCGTGAGTGTTTCGGGTTTTTCGGGGGCAAGAAAGATGAGCGTCACATCCATCGGGACCTGTCGGGCTGGAAGGGCCTCAGATCCGGGAACGGGAGACGGCAGAGTCGCGTATTGCTCCAGCCACACAGCCGTCAACTGGAGCGGTGCCCCGCTCGAGGAATATCCCTCCCATGCGCCGCCACAGGCCGAAAGCCCCACGGTCAGAGCCACGCTCAGCGCCCACCCCGCCGCGCGCGAGGCGTCGAAGGTGGCGCGCGAGACGGCCGACCCGAGAGCTTCCATAGCTCACTCTAAACCAGAGCGGGGCGCGGTGTAAAGACCCCGGCGGCGGATGATCAAGAACGCGGGGGGCTCAGATGTAGGGGCAGAACTCGCCCTGAAGAGTTGAGGACGGCGTCTCTCCCACCGTCTGGCCCAGGATCGCGGTGCCGTCCTCCAATCCCAGCTCGAACGCGCGGTTGATTTGGAGCTTCTTGTGGAAATCCATGAAGCCGAGTCCCAGTGTCTTGGACGGCTGGATCACCGTGAGGTCGACGAATTTGTAGCTGCCGCCGTTGGCCGTGAGGTTGATGCGCCGCGCGAGCTCGATGTCGACCAGCATATTGGAGCGCTGCGCCAGATTCATCACCTGAATCGCCCATTCCAGGTTGTTCCGGGCGGCCCGCCGATGATCGTCGGGATGGTCGCACAGCACGGCGTAGATCCGCTCGGCACCCGCAGAGATCGCGGGTTTGAGCGGCCACACGGTCGACCCGAGGTCCACGTACTCGTGCCCGTTCATGACGATGGGTGGAAACACCAGCGGGATCGAGGCGCTGGCCAGGAGCGCCCGGTGCAGATCGGGGAACTGGTTGTCAAACCGCTCGACCCGGTGCAGCGACTGGTTGTAACAGGTGACAATCAGCTTCTGGGAGCTCTTCCTGATCTTCTCCAGATCGACGTTCTCGCGGATCAGGCGAGCCAGCGGCTCGGAACTGTACGCGGGATACCGATACGGCCTGATGAACGAGAGGAAAAACTGGACGCGGGACTTGAGCCCGTAAACGTGGGCGGGAGTCAGCTCGCGCCAGATCTCCCCGAGACGCTCTTCCTCGCCCGCGACCACCATCGCGGCGACGAGCGCGCCCACAGACGTCCCACAGACGATTTCCGGGTGGAGACCGCAGTGAGCAAACGCCACCGCGACGCCGGCGTTGTAAGCGCCTCGCGCCCCGCCGCCGGAGAACACCACTGCTGTTTTGGGTTGAATCGCGCCCACCGATACGTCCGACGCTTAACTTACCTCGGCGAGGGACCCTTGTCAACGGTGGGCCGTGCGCCTGCCCTCCGAACTGGTTGCGACGAGGCTACGCCGGAACCACGTGTGATCCCCCGCCGGACTGCGCGGGGGCCGTCACCGCGTGGTCCTTCACGAACGCCACCGTGAGCGACTCGACGATCACCACCGAGCTCTGGCCGCCCAGGCTGTCTTGCGCCGTCAGGGCGTTGTTCGGGTCCTCGCGCCACTCGTCGTCCACGACGAATTTATACTGGTAGCTGCCCGGTCCGAGGAACACGAACTTCTTCCAAAGCCCGCCCTCCTCCTTCACGCTCAGAACATCCCGATCGGGAATCCAGCCGTTGAAATCGCCGGCCAGCTTGACGTCGTGGGCGCCCGGCGCCCGGATGGCGAACAACACGCCCGAGCGGGATTGCGGCCCCACGCCGGTCGACGCGTGCCGATCGCGGCCGCGCGCCGTCTCCGCCGCGATCACCTCGCGCGCCAGCGCCATGTAGTCTTTGAAGCCGGCGGAATCCGGGGCGTACTCGGTGATCGGCAAGCCGAGGCTCGCGGCCTCGCGGAGCTTATCGCTGAGGTTGATCGTGCTGGCCAGCGTGATCTCGCCGAATCGCTCGCGCACTTTGAGGAGGATGTCTTTCGCGTAGCCCGCGCGCCGATCGAACTTCGTCGGCAGAATCTGCACGGTGATCTCGTGACCGATCTTCTCGCCGATCAGCTTGATGGTTTCCGACAGCTTCACCACGCCCTGGAGGGAGAAGAAGCTCGTCTCCACGGGGACGATGGCTTCCTGGCAGGCGATCAGGGCGTTAAACGTCAACAGCCCCACGCTGGGAGGGCAATCGATCAACACGTAGTCGAACGGCTCCTGGAGCATGGCCAGGCGGCTCGCCAATTGGCGCTCGCGCTCGGGAGTGCCGGCCAGAAATTGCTCGATCGCGCTCAGGGCGATGTTGGAGGGCGCCAGGGCGAGATTGGGAAGGATCTGGGCGATCACCTCGTCGAGCGTGGCCTCGCCGCTGAGGACTTCGTACATCCCCCGCTCGGCCTCTTCGGGCTTCACGCTCAACCCCAGGGTGGCGTGAGCCTGTGGATCCAGATCGATGAGCAAGACCTTGCGCGATTGCGCGGCCAGACACGCCGCGAGATTGATGGCCGTGGTCGTTTTCCCGCATCCACCCTTTTGGTTGACGATCGCAATCACACGCATAGCCCGGCCTCCTTGGTGTGAACGGCCCGAACGGTGGACCGTAAGATCGAACCCCTAAGCCGAGTGCCCTTCTTCAACGTTCAACCGGCTAACTACCGTCAAACCTGATCCTCCTTTCGGCCATCACCCCATCCGATGAACATGAGTAGCACCCTCTTTGAAACATGTAGTTTCAAATACTTATAGCACAGGTGTATTGCATTAGCATGCCGTCAAATGAAAGTCAAGAAAAAAGCACAAGATATTATGTTGATTGTATGGATTGCTAGGCTACACCAGACCGACGGCAGGGGGAGGAACGAGAGGACGGACTAGGAGTGTGTCCGAATATTGGGGTGTTGGAGCCTGTTCAGGAGTGGCCAGATGCAAGGCGGAAGGAGGCCTTGCGCGCGGAGCGTACTGGGAGGTTCCTGGAGGTACGAGGCATTCCCGGGGGATTGCGGTCGTACGTGAGCACGCAAGGCCGACTGACAACGCCGCTCTAGCGTGACGGACGAATGCTGCTTCCCGAGATGGCCCTTCATGGACAGGCTCCTAGGAACGCGCCATTGCGATCGGCTCGCCGACCTCAAATCCAAGGTCTTGGACCATTCGGAGCGCCTCCGCGGCAGACTGGCCCGGGCTGGTGAGGTATCCGCCGATGAAGAGGGAATTCCCCGGATACAGGGCAAGGGGTTGGAGGCTTCGCAGGTTAACCTCTCGTCCGCCGGCCACGCGAATCTCTGTCTTGGGAAGCATGAACCGAAAGAGACAGAGTATCTTGAGGCATCGCCACGGGGTGAGATCCCGCACGTCGGCGAGCGGGGTGCCGGCCATCGGGTTCAGGAAATTCACCGGGACCGAATCGACCCGCAGCGCGCCCAAGGCTCGGGCCACATCGATGAGATCGTGGTCGGTCTCGCCCATCCCGGCCAACACGCCGCTGCACGTCGCGAGGCGCGCTCCCTGCGCCGCCTGCACGGTGGCGACGCGGTCGTGGTACGAGTGGGTCGAGCAGATCGCGGAGTAATACCGCTCGCTGGTGTTCAGGTTGTGGTTGAGCCGGTCCACGCCGGCGGCCTTCAGCCGCTCCGCCTTCTCCAGCGGCAACAAACCCAGCGAACAGCACACCTCGACCGGCACCTCGGCCTTGATCGCCCGCACCGCCTCGGCAATGCCGTCGAGTTCACGATCGGTGGCGCCGCGCGCGCTGATCACCAAACAAAACCGGTGGGCGCCGGCCTGATGCGCCTTTCGGGCGGCGTCGAGCATCTCCGCCGTGGAGCGGAGGGGATAGCGTTCGATGTCGGCCGTGGAGACGGACGACTGGGAACAGTAGCCACAGTCCTCGGGACACAGGCCGCTCTTGGCATTCATGAGGACGTGAAATTGCACCCGGGTGCCGAACGTCGCGCGGCGGACCCGAAATGCGGCGTGCAACAAGGGGTGGAGGTCCTCCGGCGGCGCCTGCAACACGGCCAGCCCGTCCTCGGTCGTGAGGAGATTGCCCGCCAACGCGCGTTCGGCCAACGCCTGATACTCCATGCCCTTCCCTCCCTCGACACCTCGTTTGCGTACGTATACGCTTTTCCCGTCGGATTTTCAACCGCATCCTGGGACGCCTTGCGGCCTTTCCCCTTCCGGATCGATCGAATATCCGTGAATCGTCGGATGTCATATCACGTATGAAGCGTCGCGCAAGGTCGTCGTGCGTCCTGTGGATCACCCTCGCCACGATCGGGTGCGGGGCGGGGCTTCCCCCCGAGGAGCGATCGAACCCCTTGGGTGGCGCGACCGGCGGAACCGAACAGGCGCCCGCGAGCTGCGCGCTGACGGGCGGCGAACTCGACTTCAACGTCGACAATCTGGGCTCCTTCCTGTTCTGGGCCACCGACCCTCAGATCGACATCCGGGTCGACGAGGCGAAAGCCAAGCTGCTGCTCGACGTGCCCGAGAATCAACTGCCCCAGGGCACCACTTCCGCGCAGATCCGGATCAGCCCGGTAGCCGACGCCGACCTCCCGGCAAACGAGCACGTCGACACCGCCTTTTTGATCAGGGCCATCACGCCCCAGGGTATGAACGGCTTCGCGGGCGGCGCGCCAAATCCTCTGACGCTCACGATTCGTTACGACCCCGTCGCCTGCGAGATTCCGCCAGACGTCGAAGCGGGGCTGGTCCTCGGGCGGCTCAACTCCAACGGCCAGTGGCAGGAAGTCTGCGACACCCGAGCCGACGTCGGCCGCCGGCAGGTTTCGTGCAGCGAAGCCGATCTCAGCTTCGGCGTGTTCGGCGTGATCGGACAGAGTGCGGTGCTGAACGATTCGACGCCGCCCTTTTTCCCGAATTCGGCGGAGACCCTGTCGGCAAAGCCCTGTTTGGATCCCACCACCTGCGGAGCGTCGGGGTCCATCGATTTTCAATGGGGCGCCGCCTCGGACGGGTCGGGCAGCGGGGTCAAGGGGTACCGGATCTACGTCGACGGCATCCAAACCGAGTTCGTGGCCAACGTCAGCGGAAATTCGATTCAGTATCCGTTTCGCCCCACCGGCAGCCTCGACATCCGCGTGCGACACCTGTACCAGATCACGGCCCTCGACCGCGCTGACAATGAATCCGGCCTCTACGGAGCCCTGCTTCTCCCCTGATGATCGAGGGGTTGATTTGTCGGGCCGTGTTCGTTAGGATTTCGCCCATATTATCCAAGTGTTGCCGCGTCGGATCCACCGTGCACAACTCAACATTCATCGCGCGCTCCCTCGTCCGTAGGACCCGCATCCTCGCGGTCGCGGCGGGATGCGTGCTGGGCCTGGTGGGACCGGGGTGGGGCGCGCCCCCCGAGTCCTCGTTGGAGGAGCGGATCCACGCCTTGAAGAAGTCCATCGTGGCGTACAACACCGCCCTGTTCGTGCTGCGGGAGGATCCCGCCGCCCCCGCGCCGCACCTGGAGATCCTGCTGGACGTCGACGACCGCGGCGACCCCGACCCCGTCCCGGCCCACCACCTCCCGAGCTGGATCCGCGTCGCCCTCGATCGGCACCCGGCGGTCGAACACATATATACCGATAACGAGTTGCCCGCCCTCGCCGAGGGCGGGCTCCAGCCGCTGCTCACCGTGCCCGCCACGCCGGGGCAACACACCCTGGTCGTCACCTTCAAGGCGATCGATCGGAACGGGAAGAGCTACCTCAAAACCAAGGAATGGCCGTTCGAGACGACCCGCCCGGCCGCCCACGCGATCGTGCGGTTTCGGTCGGCGATGAATCAGGAACCCGATCTGCGGTTTGAGCTCGCGGGGGAGTCCCTGCTGAATGCGCGCCACGCCGACCGTCCCGCCGACGAGCTCGCCTACCGCCTCGGCGTGTTCGCCGCCCAGGCCGGCGACTACGGCAACGCCGCGAGCTTCTTTCTCTCGGCCCTCGACCGCGACGGCCCGCATCCCCGCGACGAGAGCCGTCTCCGCCTGGCCGAAGCCTACGCCGCGGTGGGGTTGCCCGAGGAGGCCGAGGCGGTCCTGACCGCGTTGATCGGCGCAGCCCACGACGACGCGATGCGGGCCAGGGCGTGGTTCCTGATCGAACGCATCGCGCGCCGCGACGGCCGCCACGCCCGCGTGCTCGAGGTCCACGAGCGCCTCGGCACGGGGCTCCCGCCGGAGCTCGCGGGCGAGGCCCATACCCTCGCCGGTCTCAGCGCCCTGTCGCTCCGCGCCTTCCCGCGGGCGGCGGATCTCTTCCGCCGCGTCGTCAGGACGAGCCCGGACGCGCCGATCGCGCTGTACGGCCACGCTCAGGCGCTCGCGGGTTTCGGGGACGCGTTCACCGCGTCGGAGCTCCTCAAGAAGCTGATTCAGTCCCGCTCGATCTTCGATCCGGTTCGGTCGCGGGTCATCGGGCACGCCCACGCCGCCCTGGGATTGCAGTTGATCGAGCAGGGGCGGTACGACGAGGCGCTCGCCGAGCTCGGGCAGGTCCAGGCCGACAGCCCCGCGTACGAAACCGCGCTCTTCGGGGTGGGGTGGGCGTTGCGGAAGGCGGACGAGCGCGTCAAAGCCATCGCCATCTTCCAGGACCAGCTCGCGCGGTTTCCCCGCGGGGCGCACGCCCACGAAGCGCGGCTCTTGCTCGCCGCCGCGTATGCGGAGCTGCGGGCCTATACACGGTCGGTCACCGCCTATCGCGCCGCGCTGGACGCCCTGACCGCCGCGATGAGCGCCGTCGACCGCCGCCGCGCGGGCGTGGACGCCACGGCCTGGGATCCGTTGGCCGAACTCCGGGCGTCGGAGCCGGCCGACACGGACCCGCTGCATCGCGACGCCCCCTTCTCGCGCGCCGCCGAGCAGTATCGCTGGCTCGTTCGGTTCGAGTCGGATCTGCATCGGACGCTCGACCACTTCCCCCCCTATCTGACCGCCCCGCGGCGCGGCGCGACCACCCTGGGGGGCCGTCTCCAGTCGGTGGACGGACCCGAACTGATCCTCCGGGGCCAAGATCTCCTCGTCAAGCTCGATTCGGCCAAGGCCGAATCGCGGCGGGCACTGACGGCGCTCGCCCTCGACGCGCTGGCCCGCGAGCAGACGCGCCTGGAAGACTGGTCGGTTGAGGCCAGCCTCGGCATCGCCCGCAACCTGGTCGTGGAGCGCGACGAACTGGGTTCGGAGGTCCTGACCCTTGAGTAGCCCCGTGCGCCTCGGAGGCTCGCGCGGTCTGTCATCATGGACGGGGGGGCTGCTGGCAGCGTGGGCGTTTGTCGGCCTCGCTCCGCCGAGCGCTCTTGCCGCCGGCCTGCCGATCGCGATCGACGCCGCGAAGATCCGCTCGATCACGGAGGACGTCCTGGCCAGTCAGCGCGATCCGCGGGGTCGGGCCGAGAAGGTGGAGGCCCTGCGGGCGTATGAGCGCTTCGTCATGGAAGATCTGGAGGGGCGCTCGACCCTTCGCGCCGAGGCGATCCACCGTCTTGGCGACTTGTACACCCAGATCGAGACGTCGACCTACGACAAACGCGTCCGCGAGGCGCGGACCCGCGCCGGAAGCAAGGGCCCGGCCCCATCGCCGCCGGTGCTGGATCGAAACAAGTCGATCGCCGTCTACGAGCGGTTGCTCGCGCTGTATCCCGACCGTCCCGAAAACGACGCCGCGCTGTATCAACTCGCCCGCGCGCACTGGGAGGCCGGGCGGACCGCCGAGGCCGTGGCCCGACTCACGCAGCTCCGCACCCGGCACCCGCGGAGCGCGTACGCCGGCGAGGCCGCCTTTCGCCTCGGCGAGCACGCGGTCGCCACGCACGATTTCCTGCAGGCCGTCGAGTTGTTCCAGACGGCGCAGAGCGGATCGGACCCCGCGCTCGCCGAGAGCGCCGGCTACCAGCTCGGGTGGGCCTACCTCAACCTTCAGGAGTACCGGCGGGCCGCCGACGCCTTTGTCGCCATCCTGGACGCGTCGGCGCGCCGGGCGGGCGCAGCGCCCGGCCGCAGCCCCGCCGTCGCGCTCGGGCCCGAACCGGCCTTTTCGCTCGCCAAATTTTCCGAGCCCGAGGCGGTCTTCGTCACCGAGGTCATCAACGCCCTCCTGCTGAGCTTTGATTACCTGGGCGGGCCGGGCGAGATGCGCGCATATTTCAACGCGTCGGGGCGGCGCGTGTTCGAGCAGACGCTCTACCGGACGATGGGGACGCTCTATCAAGCCCAGGATCGAACCGCCGACGCGGTCGCGGCCTACGAGACGTTCCTGGCCATCGCGCCCAACCACCCCGACGCGCCGGCGTTCCAATCCGTCGTGGTGGACGCCTACACGAAGGCGAAGTGGCAGGCCGCCCTGATCGCCGCCCGCGAGCGCCTCGTCGACCGCTACGAGCCCGGCGGCGCCTGGGCGCGCGCCACCACCGACGCGGCTCGCCGCGCGGCGAGGCCCCTCGTCAAAGAGGCGTTGTACCAACTGGCGCTCTACGACCACGCCCAGGCCCAG
>MHEO01000063.1 GCA_001803875.1 Nitrospirae bacterium RIFCSPHIGHO2_01_FULL_66_17
CCGTGCCCGCGGCACGCCCCGCATCGCGAACCGGCTGCTGCGGAGGGTGCGCGATTTCGCCGAGGTCAAGGGCGAGGGCGTGATCACCCCCGAGGCCGCGCACGCCGCGTTGGGCATGATGGAGATCGACGCCCAAGGCTTCGACGTGATGGACCGCAAGCTCCTGTCCGCGATCATCGACAAATTCGGCGGCGGCCCGGTCGGCGTCGACACACTCGCCTCCGCGATCGGCGAAGAACGGGAGACGATCGAGGACGTGTACGAACCGTTCCTCCTCCAGGGCGGCTACCTCGACCGCACGCCGCGCGGCCGCCTCGCGACCCCCCTCGCATACCAGCACCTCAATCGTCCGCTGCCGAACAGCGCTGATCAGAAGCCGTTGTGGTAAACGACCGAGAGGCGCTGCGTGGACTCTCTCTGAGATGAAGGTAGGGAAGGGGCCACAAAGCTATAAGGGAGGCATAGAATGAGCTTTTCAAAGCGGATTTCGCGATCAGCATTCGCTTGGGCTCTGATCGTGGTGTTGCCAGGGCTGGCGGCCGGCGCCTCGTCAATTGCCGGCCAAGCGCGGGTGCTCTTTACCTCACCCGCCGATGGGGTGACCGTCAGTAGTCCGGTGAAGGTCACCATGGGGGCTGTCAACTTGATTGTCGAGCCCGCCGGTGACGTGAAGGCGGGGGCGGGTCACCTTCATATCATGGTGGACACCGACTGCCTGGCAGCCGGACAGGTTGTGCCAAAGGACGACACCCACTTGCACTACGGCAAAGGACAGCTGGAAGCTGAACTGGTCTTATCCCCCGGCACGCACACCCTGTGCTTGCAGGCAGCAGATGGTGCTCACATGGCGCTGGCGGGGGAGGGCATGACGCAGAGAATGACCATCACGGTGAAGTGACGATAGGGGCGAGGCTAAAAAGGAAAGAGACCAAGAGAGCCAGGTCAATGGTTTATGTCGTTGTCCAGGAGGTGAGATGGAGGCGCTGGATTTCCGCCTGCGCGGGAATGACGGAGCGCGCATGAGTGGCGGGGCTATGGACGTGAAACTCTTATCGGTTGGTCGTTGTTCAGCGACCTGCCGAGGGGGGCCGTTACAGGAGCCGCAGCGGTGTGTGGCGTGCGATGGCCTCAAAGTCGGCGTCCGCCGTTAACAGCAGGCAGTCTCGGCGCAGGCAAAGCGTTGCAATCAGGCAGTCGATCGTTCCGGCTTGGATCCCATTGGCGGCGCAGGTGTTACGAAGGCGCGCGGCTTCGATGTAATCCTCTCGCGTCGGTTCAAGGAGGGGAAAGGGCGCAAGCGCCTGGAGGACGCGCTTGAACTGGCCGGGGGAGCGCAAACCTTGGAGCAGCTCCTGTACGATGATGCCGAGCAAGACGATGGGCGGCCCATCGCCGAGCAAGGCCGCAAGTTTTTGAACGATCGGTGACGACGGCTGGGGACGCCGCCGTCTCAGCGCGAGGGACCACGCCGAGGTATCGACCACGACGCGGGTCACCGCCGCCGGAGCTTCTTATAGTCGTACCGAGGGTCCCAATCGACCGTCCCGAACAGGTTGAGGATCTTTTTCTGCTTTCGCCGCAGAATATATTCCCGCAGCGCGTCCGTCACCGCGGCCTTTTTCGTTTTATGCTTGCCGATGCGCTGGGCTTCTTGAATCAGCGTATCGTCCAACGCGAGGTTCGTCGCCATACCGCCTCCTGTGCGGGCTGATGGTCAGACACTACACATCCGCCTACACAGTGTCAAGGCGCCACATCCCGCCGCCGGCGTCCGAGGCCGCCGGTTTCCTCAATGGACCCGGATCGAAGGAATGATTGGTGACCCCGGGCATTCCCCTGCCCGGCGGGGCATGGTATAAATTACCTATGCGCCTCCTGCTCCGCGTCCTGACGTACCTGTCGCCCTACCGCGGTCTCGCCGCGGCCACGCTCGCGTGCGCGATGGTCGCGACGCTCGTCGACCTCGCGCCGCCGTGGATCATCAAGCTGGTCATCGACACCGTCGTGCGCCCCGGCGACCTTGGGCCCCTGCCGTGGCTGATGATGTCGCTGGTGGGCATCTTCGTGGCGCGCAACCTCCTGTCCGGCGCGCGGATCTGGTTCAACAACCGCCTCGAACAGAGCGTGATCTACGACCTGCGCAAGGCGGTGTACGAGAAGCTCCAGTCGCTGTCGGTCCGCTATTACGACCAGCGCGCCACGGGCGAGCTGGTGTCGCGGGTCACCAGCGACACCAACAACCTGGAACGGATCCTCATCGACGGCGTCGAATCGCTTGTGATGGCCGGGCTGACGCTCGTCGGCATCACGGCCGTCCTGTTCGCCATGCACTGGCGGCTCGCGCTGCTCGCCTTCATCCCGATTCCGTTCCTGATCGTTGGCGCCTCGGGCTTTACCCGCCGGATCCACGGCCTGTACCGCATCATCCGCCGCGAGTCGGGCCAGCTCAATGCGGTCCTGCAGGACCAGCTCTCCGGGATCCGCGAGGTCTTCGCGTTCAACCGCGAGGCGCACGCGGCGGCGCGCTTCGACGCGCACAACCGCGCCTACGCCCGCGAGCAGCTCCGCGCGGCGCGCGTGTGGTCGCTCTACTCGCCCACGATGGTGTTTCTGGGCTCGCTGGGGACGTTGTTGATCCTCTGGGTCGGGGCGCGCGAGGTCGTGGCGGGGGCGATGACGCTGGGGGAACTCGTGGCGTTCCTCTCGTACCTCGGACTGTTCTACGTGCCGATCAACCAGATCCACTCGGTCAATCACATGCTGCAACACGCCCTGGCCTCCGGCGAGCGCGTCTTCGAGGTGCTGGATGCCGAGCCCGACGTGATCGACCGGCCCGGCGCCGCCACGCTCTCCCTCGCGTCGGGGCGGATCCGATTCGAGGCCGTGTCGTTCGCGTACCGGCCCGACGTTCCGGTGTTGCACGACGTCGAGTTCACGGCGGAGCCCGGCGAGAAGATCGCGCTGGTGGGGCCCAGCGGCGCGGGGAAGAGCACGGTGATCAAACTGCTCCTGCGGTACTACGACGTGGGGGCGGGGCGGATCCTGCTCGACGGCCGGGACATCCGGGACGCGACGCTCGCGAGCCTGCGCGACCAGATCGGGATCGTGGCGCAGGACCCGTTTCTGTTCAACGGCACGGTGCGGGAGAATCTGCTCTTCGGCCGCTTGGACGCGACGGCCGCCGAGGTGGAAGCCGCCGCGCGCGCCGCGCACGCCCACGAGTTCATCGCCGCGATGCCCGAGGGCTACGACACGCGCATCGGCGAGCGCGGCGTGAAGCTCTCCGGCGGCCAGAAGCAGCGCGTGGCCATCGCCCGCGCCCTGCTCAAGGACCCGCCGATCATCATCCTCGACGAAGCCACGTCGAACGTGGACAGCGAGACGGAAGCCAAGATCCACGACGCGCTGGAGCGCCTGATCAAGGGCCGCACGACGCTGATCATCGCCCACCGCCTGTCCACCTTGCGCTCGGTGGACCGGCTGATCGTGCTGGACCACGGCCGGATCGTCGAGACCGGCCGGCACGACGAGCTGCTCGCGCGCGGCGGTCTCTACGCCGCGTTGTACGACGCACAGGCGCGAGTGTAGAACGCAGGCCCGAAGATCCTCTGCTGGTTTTCATCGCTGAAACGGTCTTATAATGAGACACCCGCGGCTCGGAAAGCGGAAGCGAACACCGCAGCCCCCGGTTGGGGGTGTTTACGAGGCAATCAGGCATGGAATTGGCGCGACTCCACCTGACCAAGCGCGAACTGTACGACCTGCTCGAGATCGTCCGCGGCTGTCTCACGGTCAGGACCGATGGCGATCTGAAGAGCCTTCTGTCTCGGGTCCGCCAGCTTGTTCCAAGCGCGAACGTCGTCGCCGGCCTGGGGCGGACGGATCGCGCGGGGCGCTTTCAGGACATCGCCAAAATCGTCAACGTCAGCTATCCCGACGATTGGATGTCGCTTTACGTGGAGCGGGGTTTTGCGGCGGTGGACCCCGTGCTGCGGTCGCACTTCGGGCAATTTCAGCCCCAGGTGTGGTCGCAGACCTATCGGCGCGCCGGATCGAAGGGAGAGAAGGCGTTCATCGCCCAGGCGAAGGAGTTCGACCTGTCGGAGGGGATCACGGTTGGTGCGGCCTCTGAACGACGCGCGGTCGGAAGCCTGTTCTCGTTCGCGGGCCGCGCGATCGGCGAACACGTCCGACACGCTGCCGTGCTGGACTATCTTGCGCCCCACCTGCATCTCGCGCTGATGCGCACGACCTTCTCGCCATCCCGCGCGATCCCGCAGCTTTCCGTCCGCGAGCGCGAGGTGTTGAATTGGATCAAGGAAGGCAAGACCAACTGGGAGATCGCCCAGATTCTGGGCGTCAGCGAAGCAACGGTGAAGTTTCACGTTCGAAACGTGTTGTCGAAATTCGAGGCGTCGACCAGAGGGCACGCGGTCGCGCTGGCGATGGAACACGGCATGATCGGCCTGTAGCTCGCCGAGCCCATCCTCGATCTTGAAACGTCCGTTCTCATCCCGAAAACCGATCTTCCCCTCCGCTCCTCGTTGATCCCCCAAGCCTGAAACGGCCTTCTGCAAGGCTTTGCGAACCACCTATCCGATCGAACAGGTGCTTTCGGGTGTCAGGGCATGCTACAAAAGAACCATCGATGAAGGCGCAAAGGGCCTCCTCAGCCCCAAGCCTTCGCCGGGTATTCCACCCTGCGACGCCGTTGATTCGGAAGGAGGGCTCCCATGATTTGGCCGGTCACCGTGTTGGCGACGATTGCGGTTCTCTACGTGGCCCACGTGTTTCTCAAGGTCGATCGCCAGGCCGCCGTCTGCGGCCTGGGTCTGGTCGTTCTGGCCCTCGGCATGGAATGGCTGAACGGATGGCTGGGCCCGTTTTGGATCGCGCAGCAGAGCGCCCTGCCGGTGGGGGTGGGGGGCTCCGTCGAAAAACTCATCTTGTACCTGGTTGGGGGGACGTGGGCGTGTGTCGCGCTGGCCAGGGTGTCAGTCCGTGCAGACGCGCGGTATTCGGGCCGATGGGCCGCCGTCGCGAGCGTCGCGCTCTTGATGACCGCGGTGGAGTGGGTGCTGAATTTCACCGATGCGTTTCGCTGGGTTCGTCCGTGGACGGTGTTCGGGGCGTTCGTCTATTACAGCGTGGGAGCAGGCCTTCTCTTTTTGGCCTACGACGCGCTCTCGAAGACGCGTATCGATCCCGAGCCGTCGCCCGAGGCCCGGCTGATCGGGGAAGAGATCGAGGTGGACACCATTGTGGCCGTCGGAGCCCACCGTGAAGGCTGAACGGGCGATCATCGCCCTGGCGGTGCTCGTTGCGCTGTCCGCCGGACCCGCATGGGCGATGAGCGGGGCGGGGTCGGTGGCGAAGGCGGGCTCGAAGCCGCCCCAGGCGAAGTCGG
>MHEO01000064.1 GCA_001803875.1 Nitrospirae bacterium RIFCSPHIGHO2_01_FULL_66_17
AGGTAGCCCTTGAACACGCCCACGCCGAAGAGCGTGACCGTCGAGACGGCGACCGATACGGGCAGCGCGACGGCGCCGGGGGCAAGCAGGTACGGGATGAGCGGGATCACCGAGCCGACGATGAACGAGGCGCCCATCACCAGAGCGGCTTGCATCGGCCGGTTGATCTCGGCGCGGCCCAGGCCCAACACCTTCTCGTGGTAGGTCTGCAGCACGATGTCGGGACGGGGCTGCAGCAGGCGGACGATCCGGTAGGCATTCTCGCGCGGCAGGCCCTCGGCCTGAAGCGATTCCAGCACCGCTTCTTGCGCGAGGTACGGCTCGCTCGCCAGGCGCTCGGTCTCGGTGCGGATCTCGGCGTCGAAGATCTCCTTCTCGGCTTTGGACGACAGGTAGGAGCCGGCCGCCATCGAGATCGCCCCCGTGGCCGCGGCCGTGATGCCGCCCAGCAGCACGATCGTCAGATCCGCCGTCGCGCCTTGGATGCCGGACACCAGGCCCAGGTTGCTGATGAGGCCGTCCTGAATCCCGAACACGAATTCCCTGACGCGGCCGCGCCGCTCGATGCGACGCCGTTTCTCGTCGAGCGTGGGCATGCTCAATATTTGGGGCCGAGATCCGAGGTCAAGTCACCCGGCTGCCAATCGGCGGGACACAACCGGCCGGTCTGCAAAGCACGCACGACCCGCAGGGTCTCCTCCACGCTGCGCCCGACGTTGTGGTGGCTCGCGACCACGTACGCCACGATGCCGGCGGGATCGGTGACGAACGTCACCCGGCGCGCCACCCCCGCCTCGCGGTCCAGCACGCCGTAGGCCGCGGCAACCGTGCGGTCGGTGTCCGCCAACAGGGGGTAGGAGATCCCGCCCAACTCTCTGGCCCACTCGCGGTGACTCTCCACCGAATCGACGCTGACGCCCAGAATGTCCACCCCGAGTTTGGCGAACGCCTCCCGCTCGCGGTGAAAGCCCACCACCTCGGTGGGACACACGAACGTGAAATCGGCGGGATAGAAGAAGAGGACCACCCATCGGCCGCGGTGGTCGGCCAGGCGCCAGCGGCCGTCGCGGTCACCGGCCACGCCGGGCAGCGCGAAGTCGGGCGCGGCTTCGCCGATGGGAATCACGGCCCCTCCGTGTCGCGCGCGAGGAATCGCTTCGCCTGCCAGGTGAGGAAGAAGGCAAGGCCGAAGGCGGCCGGGATGAAGATGGCCGTCGCGGTCGTGGCGTCGGCCAGCCACCCGTGGTTCTCCAGGGCCTTGAACCCGTAGTTGCCGAGCCCCGTGAGATAGTAGGCCTGCACGATCACCGAGAGCGACTCGACCATGTGTTGCAAGCGGACCTGGGCCTTGGTCGTCCGGTCCATGCTGGAGAGGATCGTGAGGTTCTGCTGCTCCATCGCAAGGTCGATGCGCGTGCGGAGGATGGAGACCATCCCCTCGAACGATTGCTCCAGCGCCTCGATGCGGTGGATCAGGCGCTGGTACCCGTCGGCGATGCCGCGGATGCGGCGGATCACGTGGACGCCCAGCGATTCCAGGCGCTCCAGGGGCTCTTCCTTCAGGTCGTCCACGGTCGTTCGGATGATCGAGTCGTACGGCACGGCGGAGGCCAGGTGGTAGCGGATCGCCTCGCCCAGACGGCTCACCTCGGCGAGCGCCTCGGTCAACTGCGACAGCCACGTTTGGAGTTGCGCGGGATCGGCGGCGGCCAGCCCCCGCGTGATCGCGTCCCGATCCGAGAGCTGCCGCTTCTCGAGCAGAAACACCTGGTCCATCGCCGCCGCGAAGTTGGGAAGCGGTATGCGGATCAGGTGGTCGTAGTTTTCGATCTTGGTCACGCACTCCACGGCGAACGCGAGGACGTGCGCCAGCGCCTCGCGGTCGTGGCCATGCAGGAGGTAACGCCGCCGGCCGTGGGCATCGGGCTCGAAATCGGTGAAGAGCAGGACCGGCGCCCCCAGCACGCGGCCGCCGAACCACGTCCGGTCCGGCGCGAGGCCGAAATCCGGCGCGACCTCGGTGGCCCGGTCGGTGATCACCACGTCGACCGCGGTGACGATGTCGCCGAACCCCGCGCAGACGACGGGGCGCCCCGGCCATTCGAGCGGGCCGAACGACAGGCGCCGCGCCGGATCCGCCGGGAGATACCACGTTTGATAGCTGTAGTATTCGGTGTGGAGCTGCCAGCGGACGATCAGGCGGTCGCCCGACTCGTGATTCAGCACGCCGTACCCCCAGCGCTCCCTCATCACAACGCGCTCGGGCGGGACGCCGAGATCGGCCAGCGTCCGCTCGAACGCGGCGCGCGCCGCGCGGCTCTCGGACGGCGGGTCCTTCATCAGAAACGCCATGTGGTGCAGGTGCGCCGGCACGCCCAGCGCCCGCTCGAACGACGTGTGCGGGTCGCGCGGCCGATCTTCGGGTGGGGAGGAAAGCATCGATCCTAGGAGCGTGTCTGAGTATTCCGCCAGTTGAGCCCGTTCAGGAATGCGCCAGATGCAAGGCGGAGCGAGAACCGGAGCGGAGCGTACTCAGTGTGTACGTGAGCACCGGAAGCGCAGCGACAACGCAGCAGATGGCCATTCATGGACGGGCTCCTAAAACGGGCTCAGGTTGGAAAAACCCTCAGGGATCGAAAACCGCCCGGGATCGAACGCCTGGGATTCCACGTTCCGGTACGACACGATGACGGTCCGAGTCCCCTCCTGCATGTACATCACGCGGAGGGGCAGGCGCCGAGGCGCGACGGCGGTCCACACGAGCGCGTAGTCGGGCGTCGGATGCTTCCCCACTCGGCGCTCCACCAGCGCGAGGCGCGCCGGCACGCCGTCGAGGTCATCATCCTTGAGCGGAATGGACCGCACGGTGACCTCCGGCGGCTGCGGCGCCCATCCCTCGACGAACGCGCGCACGGCGAGCGGCGTCGACAGCTCGATGTCGAAGTAGATGCGGTCGTCGGGGAACACGCGGTAGAACCGCTTGCGCTCAAAATCGTAAAGGTGAAACTCGGCGTAGCCGGCGCGGCCGGACCCGCTATCAGGCTCCAGTCGGGCCTTCGCGCCGGCGAGGTACAGCCTGGTCGTGGTCGTCGTGGCGCGCCCATCCATGGTCAACACGGTCTGCTCGATGTCGGCCGCGATGACCGGCGCGGCGTCGGACGCGGCCGGTGGCAAACCCTGGGCCGTCGCGGGGAGGCAGCCAGCGAGAACGACGCCGACCGCAAGGCACACCGTCTTCGTCGCCGCAAACGCACGCTCTCTCAATTTGATGCTGCTTTGCTTGATGTTGCTTTGCGACCGAGGGGCGAAGCCCCTCGGAGCCTGTTCAGGAATGCGCCAGATGCAAGGCGGAAGGAGGCCTTGCGCGCCTTGTAGGGGCGAGGCGCTGCCTCGCCCAGGGCGGGTCATCGACCAGCCCCTACAGGTCGTACGTGAGCACGCAAGGCCGACTGACAACGCCGCTCTAGCGTGACGGACGAATGCTGCTTCCCGAGATGGCCATTCCTGGACAGGCTCCTAGCCATGGAGGCTGCCCGACCGGAACGCCGCCAACTCCAGCGCAACGTGGCGAAACCCCAGCGCGCGAAGGGCGGCCGCGATCTCGGCCCGCAGCGCCTCGTCGAGAAATCGCGCGAACTCGTCGCGCGCCACCTCGATCCGCGCCACATCCTGGTGGTGACGGACGCGGAACTCACGGAATCCCCTATCGCGGAGGATCGCCTCGGCGCGGTCCACCTGCGAGAGCCGCTCGATCGTGATCGGCAGACCCGTGGGAAACCGCGAGGACAGACAGGGAGAGGCCGGCTGATCCCACGTCGGCAGGTCCAGCTCGCGGCTCAGCGAGCGGATCTCGGCCTTCGTCAACCCCGCATCCACCAGCGGGCTCGTGATACCGTGCTCGCGGGCGGCGGCCAGGCCGGGCCGGTGATCGGAGAGATCGTCGACGGTCGTGCCCTCGGCGATGTGGCGCAGCGCCAGCGCCTGCGCGAGCGGCTCCAGCCGCTCGAACAGCTCGTCCTTGCAGTGGTAGCAGCGGTCCGCCGGGTTGGCGACGAAGCCGGACCGGGCCATCTGCCGGGACTCCACCCACTCGTGGCGAATCCCGATCCGCCGGGCGAGCGCGCCGGCCTGCTCGGCCATGTGCGCGGGATACGTCGGCGACAGCGCGGTGGCGGCCACCGCGCGCTCCCCCAGCGTGTCACGGGCGGCCTTGGCCAACAACGTGCTATCGACGCCGCCGGAAAACGCGATCAAGACCGAATCGAGGTCGCGAAGGACGTCCTGCAGGCGGTGGTATTTGTCGCCGAGATCCATGAATCGTTCTTCCTATCCTCCTATGGAGATGGCGCGGCCGGCAACGCGGCGGCCGGGTGCGGCGCCGGATCGAGCGCCAGCTCCCGCGTCCGACCCACCACGACCAGCACGGCACGCTCGGGGTCGAGGCGCGCGGCGGCCACGCGGCGCACGTCGTCGCGGGTCACGGCGCGGATCGTGCGGGGGTAGTCCTCAAAGTACCGCAACCCCAGGCCGTGGAATTCGACCAGGCCCAGCAACCGCGCCAGCTTCGCGTTGGTTTCGAACCGTAGCGGAAAACTCCCGGCGAGGTACTCCTTGGCGGCGTCCAACTCGGCGTCGGTCACCCCCTCCGCCCGCATCCGCGCGAGCTCATCCCGCACCGCCCGGATCGCCTCCCCCGCCGACGCGGTCTTGGTCTGCAGGCTGACCGAGAAAGCGCCCGGATACCGCTTCGCGTCGAACCCGCTGGAAATCCCATACACCAGACCCCGGTTGTCGCGGATCGTCGTCATCAGCCGCGACGCAAAGCCTCCGCCGCCCAGGATGTAGTTCATCACCGTGACCGGGTAGAAATCGGGGTCGGTCCGCGCGATCCCGAGGTGTCCCAGGATGATCGTCGCCTGGGTGAGGTCCTTGTCGATGAGCACCACGGTCTGGTCCGCGACCGGCGGCGCCGGCGTGACGGTCACGGGGAGCATGGGGGCCTTCTCCCATCGGCCGAACGCCGCCTGCGCCACGCGGCGCGCCTCGGGCGCGCCCAGATCGCCGACCACCGCCAGGATCGCGTTGTTGGGCCGGTAATAGGTCCGGTGGAACGCCACCACCTCCTCGCGGGTGAGGGTGGGCACGGTGCTCTCCAGCCCTTCGACCGGGTTCCGGTACGGATGGGGGCCGAACACGAGCGGCGCGAACGCCTTCTGGGCCACGTCCTCGGGGTCGTCCTTCGCCGCGCGAATGCCGGACAGCGTCTCGCGGCGCAGCCGCTCCACCTCCGCGGCCGGGAACGCGGGGCGGAGGAGCGCGTCGGCCATCACGTTCAACGCCGCGGGGAGATCCTTCTTCAGCGCGGTCAGGGTGAGCGTGGAGATGTCGTCGTCCGCGCGCGCGGTCAGGCTACCGCCGATGAAGTCGATCGCCTCCGCGATCTCGACCGCGGAGCGGGCGGCCGTGCCCTTGAGCAGCAGCCCGGCGGTCAGCGCGGCCAGGCCGGCGCGCCCCTCGGGGTCGGCCACGGCTCCGGCCTTGATCACGAGGTGGGCCTCGACGGCGGGGATCGCATGACGCTCCACGAGCAGCACGACGAGCCCGTTGGCCATCGTCCACCGCTCGATCTTCAGGGGAGGCGCCGCCGCAGCCGGTCGCCCCCACGCGACCACCGCCAGGACAACCACGGCCCACGCCCAACCGGCCATCCGCCGGCGTTCTGCCCGCAGCCCGCCGTTGCTCACGGCGCGGAACCCGCCGCCGGCGCCGCGGGGAGGGACACGGGAATCAGCGTGCCGACGGTTCGGGCGTCCTCGACGAGATAGGTCTTGGCCACCCGGACCACGTCCTCCGCGGAGACCTTGCGCACGTTCGCGACGAAATTCGCCAGGTACGCCTTGCCCGCCCCG
>MHEO01000065.1:0-3964 GCA_001803875.1 Nitrospirae bacterium RIFCSPHIGHO2_01_FULL_66_17
CGCGAAATCGAGCGAGGGGATTCTCGAAGCCATTCAGATGGCCTGGCACGAGGAGTACAAGCACGGCTGAGCGCCCCGCGACCCGAGCCGTCCGTCCGTCGTTGACAAGGCTCAAGAGGCTGTGACAGAATCCACCTCTCGTGGTCCGTCCATGCCTCCAGAACGCCTCCAAAAACTGATCGCGCGCGCCGGGATCGCGTCCCGCCGGGCGGCCGAGCAACTGATCCTCGACGGCGAGGTCACCGTCAACGGCCGCGTGGTGCTCGAGCTGGGCAGCAAGGCCGACCCGGCGTCGGACCATATCAAAGTCCGCGGCAAGCTCCTCCTGTTCACGACGTCTCCGGTCTACGTCATGTTGAACAAACCCGCCGGATACGTCACGACAATGAAGGATCCCCAGGGGCGTCCCACCGTGGTGGATCTCCTGCGCGGGATTCGCGGGCGGGTGTTTCCGGTCGGCCGATTGGATTTCGATACCGAGGGGTTGCTGCTGTTCACCAACGACGGGGCGCTCGCCCGCGAGTTGATGCACCCCAGCCGACGAGTGCCCAAGATCTACGCGGCCAAGGTCACGGGGAAGCTCACCGACGAGGAGATCGCCAAACTGGAGGCCGGCGGGATGGTCCTGGAAACGGGCCGAACCGCGCCGTGCCGGGTGCGTCGCGTCCGCGAGAGCGGGCAGAGCTCGTGGGTCGAGGTGACGCTTCACGAGGGGAAGAAACGCCAAGTGCGCCTGATGCTGGAGCGGCTCGGGCACCCGGTCTCGAAGCTGATACGCACGCAGTATGCGGGGCTCGTGCTCGGGGAGCTGTCCCTCGGGAAGTCGCGGTTGCTGACCGCCGCGGAGGTCCGGCGGCTTCAGGTGGCGGCGCAGGGCCGGCCGGAGGCGCCGCCCGCGTCGGGTGCGGCGCCCGCACGTCGTCCCCCCGTGCGCACGGCGGCGCCCGTCCCCGGGCGTCGCGTCCGCGGCCGCTTGTTGGTGCCGTTTAACAAGAAGGCGGTGAGGCGGTGAAGCGAACCCACTACTGCGGCGCGCTCCGTCCCGAACACGTCGGCGCCGGCGTCACGCTGGTCGGCTGGGTGCACCGGCGGCGCGATCACGGCGGCCTGGTCTTCGTCGATCTGCGCGACCGGACCGGTTTGGTGCAGGTCGTGGTCGGCCCGGACACGGAGGGCGGGACGGCCGGCGCCCACGACATCCGCAGCGAATTCGTGATCGAGGTGCACGGCCGGGTGGGCGCGCGGCCTCCGGGGACCGAGAACGCGAGCCTCGCGACCGGCGAGGTCGAGGTGGCCGTGCGTCGGCTCCTCGTGCTCAACCCGTCGGAGACGCCGCCGTTCCCGATCGACGCGCCGGGCGAGGTGGGGGAATCGCTGCGGCTGAGGTACCGCTACCTCGACCTGCGGCGGCCCGAGATTCTGGCCCACTTCGTGTTGCGCCACCGCCTCACCACCGCGGTGCGGACCTTCCTCAACGCGCACGGTTTT
Source organism: Nitrospirae bacterium RIFCSPHIGHO2_01_FULL_66_17 (assembly GCA_001803875.1). Taxonomy (GTDB): domain Bacteria; phylum Nitrospirota; class Nitrospiria; order 2-01-FULL-66-17; family 2-01-FULL-66-17; genus 2-01-FULL-66-17. Next base: position 1,489 of record MHEO01000065.1, read on the forward strand.
CTGGACGTCGAGACGCCGGTGCTGACCAAGAGTACGCCCGAGGGCGCGCGGGATTACCTGGTGCCGAGCCGCGTGAACCCCGGCCACTTCTTCGCGCTGCCGCAGTCGCCGCAACTCTTCAAGCAGTTATTGATGGTCGCGGGGTTCGACCGCTACTACCAGATCGTCCGCTGCTTCCGCGACGAGGACCTCCGCGCCGACCGCCAGCCCGAGTTCACCCAGATCGATCTTGAGATGTCGTTCATCGAGCGCGAGGACATCCTGACGCTCATGGAGGAGATGACGGCCTCGCTGTTCAGGGAGCTCAAGGGCGTCGAGCTGCCGCGGCCGTTTCCGCGGCTGTCCTACGCCGAGGCGATGGCCCGCTACGGGGTCGACAAGCCGGATACCCGCTTCGGGATGGAGCTGCGCGACGTCTCCGCGCCGGTCGCCGACACCGCGTTCAAGGTCTTTCGCCAGGCGTTGGACGGCGGCGGCGCGGTGAAGGGCCTCAACGCGGCGGGCCAGGCGGGGTGGTCGCGCAAGGAGTTGGACGACGCGACGGCCGAGGCGAAGACGCTGGGCGCAAAGGGGCTCGCGTGGCTCAAGGTCACGGCGTCCGGCGTCGAATCGCCGATCGCCAAGTTCCTCGGCGACGCGGCGGTCGTCGCCCTCGTTCGCGCGCTGGACGGCAAGCCCGGGGACCTGCTGCTGTTCGTCGCCGACGAACGCCCCATCGTGGACGCGGTGCTGGGCGCGCTCCGTCTTGCGCTGGGCAAGCGCCTGGGGCTGATCGATCACACGCGGTTCAACATGCTGTGGGTGCTGGATTTCCCCTTGCTGGAGTACGACCGCGAGGCCAAGCGCTGGGGAGCGATGCACCACCCGTTCACCGCGCCGATGGACGAGGACGTGCCCCTGCTCGACACCGAGCCCGGACGGGCGCGGGCCAAGGCCTACGACCTCGTGCTCAACGGCGAGGAGATCGGCGGGGGCAGCATCAGGATTCATCAACAGGAGATCCAATCGCGGATGTTCTCGCTGTTGGGGATCGGCAAGGAGGAGGCCGAGGCCAAGTTCGGCTTCCTGTTGGAAGCCCTCCAGTACGGCGCGCCGCCGCACGGCGGGATCGCGTTCGGGCTCGACCGCCTGGTCATGCTCCTGGTCGGCGCCGAGTCGATCCGCGACGTGATCGCGTTCCCCAAGACCCAGAAGGCGGTGTGCCCGCTCACCGGCGCGCCGACGCCGGTCGACGCCAAGCAATTGCAGGAGTTGTCGATCCGCGTGGTGCTGCCCCCGAAACAGAACCCGGAGAAAACGCATGGCTGACGACGGCAAGGCGGTGCTGCTCAAGACGGCCGCGGACATCGGGAAATACTACGCGTTCATCGGCCAGGCCCTGCGTGCGCTCTACGACCCGGCCGCCGCGGCTCAGCTCCCGATGGACCTCCTGAACGCGCAGCTCGACCAGCTCCGCGCCTCGCTCGCGCCGGTGCTCGACACGAACCATGTGGTGAAGCAGAACTTCGCCGAGATCGACAACCGGGTGGCGCGCATCCGGCAAGAGAAGGCCGTCGACGAGGCCCGTCGCTTCGGCGCCGAGATCCAGGAGCGCGCCAAGGTGGTGAGCGACCTCGTGGCGCTGTTCCGGCGTTTGTAGGGGCGGGTTTCAAACCCGCCCTCCCTGATCGATGGCGTGGATGCCGAGACGGCTGGAGACGCCTCGCCTCATCCTCCAGCCCACCGGCGAGGGCGAACGGTCGGACCCGGCGGGCGACGCCCTGCGAGAGCGTGTCGGCCTCCCGAACCAGTGGCGAATCGTCCCGAAGGCCCTCGATCGGGTGGTCGGGCTCGTCGGGTTCATCCGGTGGGAGCCCGATCGGAGATGCGCCGAGATCGGTTTTGGTCTCGTGCAGGCGGCGTCGGGGCAGGGGCTGATGACCGAGGCGTGCCGCGCCGTGATCGACTACGGGTTCGCCGAGATGGGGCTTTCGCGCATCGAAGCCCGCTGCCAGCTCGCCAATCTCGCGTCGGCGAGGGTCTTGGAGAAAATCGGGATGCGACGCGAGGGCACGGTCCGCGGGCGCGTCCACTCCAAGGCGCCCGAAGAGGACTTCCGGCTGTACGCGATCGAACGGGGAGGCCGGCATGCGGCCGATCGCTGAGCAGCGCCCCCTGGCGGACGTTCTGTCCTCCCACGTTGGACGTCCCGGCGCGCTCTGCCACGCCGCATACTGCAGCTTCGGCGTCTGGCGGATGGCCGACCGGCCGGGTGGCGACGTGCCCGTGATCCTGGGCGGCGATCGCGACCCCGCAGGGCACCGCGTCCACTTCTTCGCCAAATCCTACGCCGCCACGTTGCTCGATCGCACGCAACATGGAGCCGTGGCGCGCGAATTCGGCGTGGAGCCGTTCGCGAAGGCCTACGGCCTGGAACCCGCGGGGACCGGCATCGGCCTCGGCTCGGTGAGCCGCTACGACGCCTATCTCTGCGTGT
>MHEO01000065.1:3975-4188 GCA_001803875.1 Nitrospirae bacterium RIFCSPHIGHO2_01_FULL_66_17
AGCCTCGCGCAGATCGGCCTGACGGAACAATCCACGTCGGATCCCGAAGCCGCCGAGGTCGATGCGGCGCTCGACGTCTTCGCCAGGGCCGACGGCGCCCGGGTGTGCCTGACGATCCCGCACGGCTATCTCGTCGGCGTGCTGCGCGTGGATCGCGCCCGTCGCCGGGCCGTCGTCACCGAGGGGGCCATCGACACGCCGTCCTACACCGTC
>MHEO01000065.1:4259-5067 GCA_001803875.1 Nitrospirae bacterium RIFCSPHIGHO2_01_FULL_66_17
CTCAGGACCGACGGGCGTGTACGACCTGCACCGCTATTGCGGGTGGAAGGAGCGGATCGAGGAGGTGGGGAGGATGTATGTCTTTAATTGAGAGAAGCGGCTCACGGCTTGCCGGTGACTGTCCGCTCGATGGAAGAGTTAGGTTTCATCTTTAAGGATCGCCTCCCCCTTCGTGAGCCACGACACGCCGAATGCCACAATGGCAGCGGCCTCAAACCAAAAGACTGGATCGAGCTTCTTCACCGGCGAGTCGCTCGACAGAAAAGCAACGACCACAATGAAGGCAAGACATACAAGGATGGTGTAGCCGCACAGTGTGTAGACGGCGTTCCTTTTGAGTTTTCCTCGCGTTGGCGCTCTGGTCGGATCAGTCTTCCGGAATAGCACGAGAGAGAAGAAGGCGAGCGTCAGGAAGAAGCCGGCCGCGAACAGGAGGTGCAGGGCTCCGATGATGTGGTCTCGTGGCGTGATATTCACATCTGGCGTGGTCGGAAACAGAGCAACGCCAAGTGCGAAGACGCAGGCGAGATCACCAGCGATGTCGTCTTTCCGTTCGTAACCGCGATATGACATCAGAAAGACTGCAATAGCACACAAGCTCCCAACGAAGACATCGCGCATGCCTGTGTGGTAGTAGCTGCTGATCGAATCTTGGATCCCGGGGCCCTCAACAAGGATATTCCCGAACGCGAGGACAAATGGAAGTGCGGTCCCAATGATCCCAATGGCCTTTCGCAGATCGAGGTACGAAATGACAAGCGAGCCATTCAAGCTTGGTTCCTGGGTCACGGTTCTCCTCCGTTAAGGG
>MHEO01000066.1:0-1078 GCA_001803875.1 Nitrospirae bacterium RIFCSPHIGHO2_01_FULL_66_17
GCATCCTTCCTGAGGGGTGAAACCCCCCGCGGCGCAAAAAGTTTCACGGCGAGTCGTTCGTCACATACGGCGCCAATCGGGCGACGAGGAGGGCATTGGCGCGGTGCACGCGGAGCTTTGCGGCGGTGACCGTGCAGCCGAGGATTCCCGCGATCTCCTCGTAACTCAGCTCCTCGTATCGGCGCAAGATCACGGCGAAACGGAGGCGTTCCGGCAGCGACCGCACGGCGGCCGCAACCGCCCGACGGAGCTCGGCACGCTCCAGCTCGGCGGGCGGGTCGGGGGCGTGCGGGTCCATCGGTTCGGGAGTCGGGTCGTCCGAGTCGTCATCCGGCGAGAGGCTGAACCACCGGCGGAGCGCCTGGCCCCGGTTGTGGTTGAGGCAGATCCGCCGGGCGATCGTGTACAGCCAGGTGGCGAACTTGGCCGTCGGCTCGTACCGCGGAGCCGCCCGATATATCCGCACGAAGACGTCCTGGGCCAGGTCCTCCGCGTCGCCTTCGCGGCCCACGGACCGGGCGATCACGTTCACGAGCGGCCTGCGGTATTTCTCGATCAGCGCGTCGAACGCGCCGCGGTCGCCGTCGCGCACGCGCAACATGAGGAGGACATCGGGATCGGAACGCGGGTCCATGAGCCACGAGCATAGGCAATCAGGCGTCCGCTTGCAAGCGCCGCCACGCGGTCTGGCGATCCGCCTCGCGGTCGTGGTAGGCTGGGGCGATTTTCGACACCAGGAGGATGACCATGCCGCAAGCGTACGGAATTCGAACGACCGTGAAGGGCTCCTACGAGGAGACGATCCCGCGCGTGACCGAAGCGCTCAAGCAGGAGGGGTTTGGCATCCTGACGCAGATCGACGTGAAAGACACGCTGAAGAAAAAGCTGAACGTGGACTTCCCCAAGTACATGATCCTGGGGGCGTGCAACCCGCCGCTCGCGCACAAGGCGCTCTCCGCCGAGACGGAGATCGGATTGCTCCTGCCGTGTAACGTGATCGTCTACGAGGGGAAGGATGGTCGGACGGTCGTCGCCGCGCAAGATCCCGACGCCGCGCTCGGGATCGTCGGCAACCCCG
>MHEO01000066.1:1120-2354 GCA_001803875.1 Nitrospirae bacterium RIFCSPHIGHO2_01_FULL_66_17
CAACAGTTTGAAATAACCCGTAGGAGCATCGCTCGGACGCCCCTACCCTTGAGCCCGTTCAGGAATGCGCCAGGTGCAAGGCGCCGCGAGCATCCGGACCGGAGCGTACTGGTTCGTACGTGAGGACCGGACGCGCAGCGGCAACGCCGCAAATGGCCATTCATGGACGGGCTGCTGGCGCCATCAGCGCGCGAAGCGCCGCCAAGATCTCCGCCGGCCGCGGGGGACAGCCGGGAATCTTCACGTCCACCGGGATGTGCCGCTCCACCGGGCCGGTGACGGCGTAGCTGCCCTTGAACGCGCCGCAGTCGATCGCACAGTCGCCCAGGGCGATGACCAGCTTGGGGTCCGGCGTGGCGCGGTGGGCGTCTTTGAGGGCCTTCTCCATGTTCCGCGTTACGGGACCGGTCACGACCAGGGCATCGGCGTGGCGGGGGGAGGCGGCGATGTGCAGGCCGAACCGCTCGAGGTCGTAGACTGCGTTCGCCAGCGCGTTCATCTCCATCTCGCACGCGTTGCACGAGCCAGTGTCCACCTCCCGGATCGTCAGCGAGTTGGCGAACGGCGCGGCCTTCGCCTTGGTCTCGTCGGTCACGTGAGGCACGGGAGCCGTCGATTCGGGATAGCGCCCCGTGACCACGCCGGTCTTCAGACTTTTCTTGATGATCCGAAACATCGGTGTCCTCCTAGAGATCCGTCCCCGCGTACGACAGATTAAAACTCTTGTTGATCAACGGGAAGTCCGGGATGATGTTGCCGAGGACCGCGAACTGGATCGCGGGCCAGATCACGAACGAGGGGTCGCGAACCTTGCAGCGATGGATCGCGCCGTCTGGGCCCGCCATCACGACGTACAGAATCTCGCCCCGCCAGCCTTCCACCGCCGAGAGCGCCCACTCGCCGGCTGAAGGAGCGGCGCCCGCCGGCGCGGCGACGGGGCCGTCCGGGATGTCGGCGCGCACCTGCCGGATGAGGCCGACGGATTCCCGGATCTCGTCGACGCGGACCCGCACGCGCGCACGGGCGTCGCCGTAGCCGTACACCGGCACCCGGAACGTGAGCCGCCCGTACGCCGCGAACGGGTGGTCGCGCCGCACGTCGCGATTGATGTTGGACGCCCGCCCCGCCCCGCCCATCACCCCGTGATCCCTGGCGGTTTGCTCGGTCAGCACGCCCGTGGTTTCCAAGCGGTCGATGAGCGAGGCGTTGTCGAGGAGGATGGCCGACAGCTCGG
>MHEO01000066.1:2366-4962 GCA_001803875.1 Nitrospirae bacterium RIFCSPHIGHO2_01_FULL_66_17
CGATCTCATTGATCTCGCGCACAACCTCGTCGAGCTGATCGGGCCGAAGGTCGATGCGCACCCCGCCGACCGTGTTCACCCCGCGCAGAAAGCGGCTGCCGGTCAGCCGGTCGTTGAGCTGCATGATCCGCTCTTTCATGCGCCCGCAGTGCGCGAGGGCCAGCGCGTAGGCGGCGTCGTTGCAGATCGCGCCCACGTCGCCGAGGTGGTTGTGCAGGCGCTCGAGCTCCAGGAAGAGCGTCCGAAGGTACGTCGCCCGGGGTGGAACGGTGATCCCCAGCAACGCCTCGACGGCTTGGCAGTAGCAGAGGCTATGGCCGAAGGAGGTATCACCGGAAACCTTCTCGGCCAGCGACACCCCATCGACCAGCGCGCGATTTTCGAAGAGCTTCTCCACGCCGCGGTGCTTCCAAAAATGGCGGAGTTCGAGCTGCATGATCGGCTCACCCGCAACCGAGAAACGGAAATGCCCGGACTCGATGACCCCGGCGTGGATCGGGCCAACCGGAACCTCGAACACCCCCTCACCCTCGATGTGTCGAAAATGATATTCGCCGTTCTGACGGCCCATCACCTGGTTCCACGCGAAGTCCTTCTTGAGCGGGTGGGTGCCCTTGGGCCAGTGCTCGTGGCGGACCAGGCGGCGCAGGTCGGGGTGCCCTTCCGGGATCAGACCGAACAGGTCGCGGATCTCGCGCTCGTACCACTTCGCGGCGTGGATGTGGGGGGTGATCGACGGGAAGAGCCCGTCGCCATCGGGAAGCTCAATCGACAATATCAGCCAGGCGCCGCGCTCGGGAAGCGAGAACAGATAGTAGATCCGAAAGCGAGCCTCCAGCGGTCGGAGGTCCACGGCCCACTGCAACGACAGGGTGCCACGAAGACCAGTCGCGTTATGGACGTAGTACGCGATCGTTGGAATGTCCTCTTTGGCCACGCTGAGCACGGGGATATCGAAAACACGACCGACACCCACGATTTTGTGTTCAAAGACTCTGACGATCTGTTGTGCCGCCGCGTCCGCGTCATTCACGATTTACCTCACTGTGCCGAAGAGTGCAACCACCGGAATGAGCAGCTCACGCAGAAAACCGGGCATGTACAACCCGAGCGCGCTCAGCGCCACGATGTTGACGATCAAGGCCAAGACAGTGAAACACCGGGTCGAGCCACCCACGCTCCGGCCGTTTCCAAGAGACTCGCCCAGGATCATCGGCAACACCTGAGCGAGCAACGTGGCGAACGCGAGGGCCAGGAGGCCCAAGAAGACGATGGCAATCCGGGGATAGCGTTGATACGTGGCGGTGACGATCAGCACCTCGCTGATGAACAGGCCGAACGGCGGCATGCCCGCGAGGGCGATGGCCGCTACCAGTATCCCACCGCCGGTGGCCGGGTCCTGCCTGAGCAGGCCGGTGACCCGTTCCGTCACCTTGTGCCCGTGCCGCAACAAGACCAAGCCCGCGGCGTAAAACGCGGCGGACTTCGCCAGGGCGTGGTTGAGCATGTGGAAGAAGCCGCCGAACACGCCGGCCGGTCCACCCACGCCGAACCCGACGAGGGCGATCCCCACGTGCTCGATGCTCGAGTACGCGAAGAGCCGCTTGTAGTCGCGCTGGATCAGCATGAAGACCGCGGCAACGGCGATCGAAAAGAGGCCCAGTCCGATCACGATCGGCGCGGTAAAGGCCGCGCCCGCCGCCTGGTCCACGATGTTCTTCAGCCGCAGCACCGCATACAGGGCGATGTTCAGCATGAGGCCCGAGAGCATCGCGCTGATGGGCGTGGGCGCTTCGGCGTGCGCATCAGGCAACCAGGTGTGCATGGGGGCCACACCGGCTTTGGTCCCGTACCCGATCAAGATAAAGACGAAGGCCAGCTTGAGGGTGGTCGGGTCCAGCGTCGGGGCGACCCGGTGAAGCGCGCTCCAACTCAAGGCTTCCATGCTCACGCCCAGCACGCGCTCGGCGGCATAGTACACCAGCACCGTGCCGAATAACGCGAGCGCGATACCGATGAAGCTCAAGATGATGTATTTCCATCCCGCTTCCAGGGCGGCCTTGGTCCGCTCGAACCCCACGAGCAACGCCGCGGCCAGCGTTGAACCTTCGATCGCGATCCACATGAGGGCGATGTTGTCGATGATGACGGCCAACAACATTGCACCGAGGTACAGGTTCAGCAGGCAAAAGAACAGCCGGTACCGCAGGGACCCCAGATGCCCGCGCGCGAGTTCCTCACCCATGTACCCCAGGGCATAGATCAGCCCCGTCCCGCCCACGACGGCCAGCATGAGGGTCATGAAGGCGCCGAGCGCGTCGACACGCAGGACGTGCCACACCACGGCCTCATGTCCGGAGGCGACCTGCCGGACCACGAGCGCCATCGCCACCAGAAGAACGACCACGAGCGTGCCTTGAAGCCATTCCATCGCGTGTTTGGTGCGCATGGTGAGACTCAACAGGCCTGTCAGGAGCGGAGCCAGCGCGAGGACGGCCAGGGCGACGCCTGCGGTCATTCCTTCAACCCGGTGAGTTTGCTCACATCCACGCTGTCGAAGGCGTCTTGGAGTCGGTGGGTGTAGATGCCGATAATC
>MHEO01000066.1:5036-5178 GCA_001803875.1 Nitrospirae bacterium RIFCSPHIGHO2_01_FULL_66_17
CCCAAGGAACAGACCGTTCTCAACCATCAGGAACCCGACGACCTGCGTGACCGCTTTTTTCCGAGCGATCATGGTGAAGAACCCGATCAACACGATCGCGAGCGCGATGGCCAGGGAATCTTTGGTGAGAAGAAATCCCAGG
>MHEO01000066.1:5274-5997 GCA_001803875.1 Nitrospirae bacterium RIFCSPHIGHO2_01_FULL_66_17
TGGACGTTCAGTCGCTCAATGACCTTCTTCAAAATCAAGGGGATGATGATGGCCTTGATCAGAATCGTGAGCGCCGCGGCGACGTAGATGTGGTGGATGCCGGTCAAGAAGGCCACCAAGGCCGCCGTCACCGCCAGAAACACTGACTGGACGGCGAAGAGATCCACGCACGCGGAGAGCCGGCGTTGCGCCACGATGGCGAATGAGGTGACCAACAGCATCATGGAGCAGAGGTTCACCAATTGGGAACCCAGGTCGGCATGCACCGTCGTCATGATGTTCCCCGCAGGATATAGAAAAACACGAGGGCCAACAGGGAGAGGATGAACGCGACCCCCAGGAGATCCGTGACTCGAAACAGCCGAAGTTTGGCGAACATGGATTCGATCAGGCCCACGAGCAGTGCGAGCGCAGAGACTTTGGCCAGCCAGACGCCCAGCCCGATCGCCAGACTCGCCGGATCGGGCTGAATGGCGATTCCCCACGGGGCGAAGATGTTGCTCAAGAGGGTGAACATCAGGAGCAATTTCATGGCGGCGGCCCACTCGACCAAAGCCAGGTATCGCCCCGAGTATTCAAGCACCATGGCCTCGTGGATCATGGTGAGTTCCAGATGCGTGGCGGGATTGTCCACGGGGACGCGGCCGGTTTCAGCCAGGGTGACGATGAACAGTGCCGCCAAGGCCATGAGATGCGGGGGCGGATCGGTGACGATGCCCTGGA
>MHEO01000067.1 GCA_001803875.1 Nitrospirae bacterium RIFCSPHIGHO2_01_FULL_66_17
CCCGACCACTCGATCCTCAGGCCTTCCTTCTTGATCCGCTCCAGGACCTCGGTCACCTGCAAGTAGGCTTCGCGGCCGGTGATGAACTGGGCGTCGGTGAACCAGAACTTGCGCGTGCCCCAGAGGTCGTAGTGCTGTTTGAGATCGCGCACCACCAGCTCGGGCGGGCGGTGGCGGACTTCCTTGCCTTCGATGTAGGGGTACTCGCAGAACTGGCAGTCGTAGGGGCAGCCGCGCTTGGTCTGGACGCCGATGTGCTTGTGCCGGTGGACGGTGTATTGGGGGAAGGTCTTGGTCAGGTACGGCACGTCCATCACGAAGTCGTGCAGGGGGAAGTAGTGCGTCTTCTTCCCGTGACGGACCACGCCACCCTCTCTCACGAGATGCCTTTCGTCCTCCAGGCTCCGGCCTTCCACCACCTTGAGCACGGCCTCCTCGCCCTCGCCCAGGAGCCCGATCGTGCCCTCGGGCAGCTTGTGGATCAACTGGTCGGCGAAGACCGAGAACGCGCCCCCGCCCATCATGATCTGGGCGTGGGGAAAGTGCTTGCGGACCAGCCAGGGATACGAGAGAAACTCGCGGATGCCTTGGTAGTACCGCCAGAGGAATTGCAGGCCCTTGACCGACGCCACGGCTTTCTTGAACGGGTTGGTCGAGTGGTAGAAGTTGAACGCGTATTTAAGGCTCTCGTCGCCCTCGTGCGGGGCGAAGACCTGAATGTCGCGCCACGAGAACGCGATGAGGTCGGACTTGGTGACTTCGATCACACTGGTCAGCGCCTGCTTGCGGTGCTCGGGCGCGATCGGCGTGAGATCCAGAATTTGCTGGGCGATCCCGGGGTGCCGCTGGTGGATGAAGTTGGCCAGGTACGTCAAGCCGATGGGGTAAATCTCCTTGCACGGCAGCCAGACGTAGAGGATCGACTTGACCACCATCACTTGACCCCGACGTGGATGGCGACGATGCCCCCGGAGTAATTGGTGTACTCGACGCGGCTGAACCCCGCCTCGCGCCACATCGCTGCGAACTCCTCTTGGGCGGGGAAGTGGCGGATCGAGTCGGGCAGGTACTGGTACACGCCGGTCCGATCGCGCGCGATCCACGTCCCGATCTTGGGCAGTAAAGAGAATGAATAGGAGTCGTAGACCTTGCGCAGGATCGCGGTCGTCGGCCGGGAAAACTCCAGGCACACGGCGCGGCCTCCGGGTTTG
>MHEO01000068.1:0-4961 GCA_001803875.1 Nitrospirae bacterium RIFCSPHIGHO2_01_FULL_66_17
TGGGCGACAGGCCGGTGACCTCCAGCCACGTCTTGCCGGGGAGCGACGTCGCCGTCAAGAAGCCGCTCTCCGACTTGAGCTTGTACCAGACGATATACACCAGTCGATCCGGGAGCGTGACGTTGTCGGTCGCGGGGGTCTTGGGCACCAACGAGCCGGGCGAACACATCGACGAATCTTCGTCGCCCCACGACACCGTCACGGCATCGAATCGGAACGGCGCGGCTTTCACCACGGCCGAGCACCGCCAGACGGGCGGGGCATAATCGATCGTGTCTCCCGTCGTGAACGACCACTCTTCCAACCGGAGCAATTCGTTGCCCGCCTTGTCCTTGAGCCCACGGGTCAGCGTGACCTTGTACTGGGTCGAAATCTCCAGGAGCGTCGTGGGTTTGATGAACACGGTGCGGCTCGGAAGATCCCACGTGACCTCGCGCTGCACGTCGCCGGCGCCGGCGCGCCGCAGAAGGACGTTGGTCGACGTGACCGTTGTCGGATCCAGGGCTTCGCTGAACGTGACGACGAGCTTGCTCTTGAGATCGACGTTTACCTGATCGTCGGTCGGAAGCTTTGAGACGATGGTCGGAGGCGTCGTGTCGGCCGCTTGATCGCCGGACGAGCCCTCGGGCCCCCCGGGGCCGCCGCCGCAGGCGGCCACGAGGGTCGCCAGCACGGCCCATACGGCGAGCGATGCGAGGACGCGGAAAGGGTTGGTCATCAGGGTTTCAGGGTTCCTCTGTCAAAACAACCACCCCGTCGGATTTATTTCACCGCCGAACCGGCGGCGGACCACTTTCGGCGGCGTGGGACCGAACTGTGATATAAATCGGGTGCTTCGATGAGCGCCATCGTCCCCCTCAAGACCCTCACCGCCTCCCAACTGGCCGATTTCGCGGCCGCCCAGGGCTGGCCCCGTTACCGGGCGCGCCAGATCCTCGCGTGGATCTATCGGCGCGGCGCCACCCGGTTCGACCAGATGACCGATCTCGGGCGGGACGATCGGGCGGTCCTGGAGCGGACGGCGGTGATCGGCGAGCCGATGCTCGCCGACGTCCGCCGCGACCCGGAGGACGGGACCGAAAAGTTCCTGTTCCGGCTCGACGACGGCGCCCTGGTCGAGGCCGTCCTCATCCCCGATGCCGACCGCCTCACGCTCTGCCTGTCGACCCAGGTGGGGTGCACCCTCGACTGCGGGTTCTGCCTGACCGGCACGATGGGCTTGCAGCGAAACCTCAAGGCCCACGAAATCGTCGACCAGGTCCTCGGGGCCCGCGCCCACGCGGGGCCGGAACGGCCGATCACGAACCTCGTCTTCATGGGCATGGGCGAACCGCTCGCCAACCTGGCCCAGGTGTGCGAGGCGATCGAGCGGCTGACCGCCGAGTGGGGACTGGGCTACTCGCCGCGGCGGATCACCGTGTCGACCGCGGGGCTCGTCCCCCAGATCGCGGCGCTGGGCGCCTTCCGGCACAAGGTCAACCTCGCCGTCTCGCTGAACGCGACGACCGACGAGGTTCGAAACCGGGTGATGGGCACCATCAACCGCAAATACCCGCTCGACGCGCTGCTCGCGGCGTGCCGCGCCTACCCCCTGCCGCCCAGGCGGCGGATCACGTTCGAGTACGTGGCGCTGGCCGGCGTCAACGATCGCCCCGAGGACGCCCGTCGCCTGGTTTCGCTGCTCCACGGCCTCCGGTGCAAGGTGAACGTCATTCCGTTCAACCCGTGGCCGGACGCGCCGTATCAGCGCCCCTCGGACGAGGCGATCGCCGAGTTCCAGGCGATTCTCGCCCGCGCGCACATCTCCACCTTCATCCGGAAGAGCAAGGGCCGAAGCATTCTCGCGGCGTGCGGACAGCTCCGCTCGGAGTCTGATCGCCCGGCCGGGTTGATCCCCGCCCCGCAGGCGTCGCGCGGCGGTTGACACGCCCGACGCCGAGGTGCTACAACAACAGCCTCGCGGAATCGTGGCGGGTGTAGCTCAAGGGTAGAGCACTGGACTGTGGCTCCAGGGGTTGGGGGTTCGAAACCCCTCACTCGCCCCACCCCGCGACGCTAGCCCGGAGTATTCATGAAGGTTCGTCGCGCAACCGCGCAGACGCCAGCGAAACGGGCGCTCGGAGCTTCGACGGAGGGAGACGTACTCTCTGCAGTACGTTGACCGACTGAGTGGCGAGACCGCCCGTTGCAGCGGCGTATCCGCGGTTGCCGCAGAAAGTTCATGGATAATCCGGGCTAAGGACCCGCCGGACCATTTCGCGCCTGTAGCTCAGCTGGATAGAGCGTCGGACTTCGAATCCGTAGGTCGGGGGTTCAACTCCCTCCAGGCGCGCCATTAACGCCGTCTGAGTACGCCTGGCATGTCCTGTCGGGATCGGTCAGCTGGCGCGTCGGCGTTGACTTTGAACGGGCTCCGCGCCTAAGATAGGCGCGTTTGTTCGTGTCCAAACGGGGGCGGCGTGGGCGTTCGGATTGGGATCAACGGGTTCGGCCGGATCGGCCGCGCGGTGCTTCGGGCGTCGCTCGACGACCCGGCGCTCGAGTTCGTCGCGATCAACGATCTGACCGACGCCAGGACGCTGGCCCACCTGCTCAAGTACGACTCGGTCCACGGCCCCCTCCGCGTGCCCGTCGAGGCGAAGGACCGGGCCCTGGTCGTCGGGGGCCGCGCGATCGACGTGCTGGCCATCAAAGATCCCGCCGAGCTCCCTTGGAAACAGCTCGGGGTGACGATCGTGATCGAATCGACCGGGCGGTTCGAGGATCGCGACGCGGCGGCCAAGCACCTCGCCGCCGGCGCCTCCAAGGTCATCATCTCGGCGCCGGCCAAGAACCCCGATCTGACCGTGGTCCTGGGCGTCAACGCCGACCGTTACGATCCCCGCACGCACCACATCCTCTCCAACGCCTCGTGCACGACCAACTGCCTCGCCCCGATCGCGAAGGTGCTCCATGAGACCTTCCGCATCCGGCGGGGCCTCATGACCACGATCCACTCCTACACCAACGATCAGCGCCTGCTCGACCTGCCCCACAAGGACCTCCGGCGGGCGCGGGCCGCGGCGCTCTCGATGATCCCCACGTCCACCGGCGCGGCGCGCGCGGTGGGCGCGGTGTTGCCCGAGCTGGCCGGGAAGATCGACGGGATGGCGATTCGGGTCCCGACGCCCAACGTCTCGATCGTCGATTTCGTCGCCGAGGTGGAGCGGCCGACCACCGAGGCCGAGGTCAACGCCGCGCTGCGGCGGGCGGCGGACGGCCCGTTGAAGGGCATTCTGGCATACACCGAGGAGCCGACCGTCTCGGTCGACCACAACGGCGACGCGCACTCCGCCATCGTGGACGCGGCGCTGACCCGCGTGATCGACGGCGGGCTGGTCAAGGTCTGCGCGTGGTACGATAACGAGTGGGGCTACTCCTGCCGCGTGCGCGATCTCGTCAAACTTGTCGCGGGGACGCGCCCCGCATGAACACCCACAAGCAGACGATCGAAGATCTCGACCTGCGCGGCAAACGGGTGTTCATCCGCGCCGACTTCAACGTCCCGCTCGACGAAAACCTCAACATCACCGACGACACCAGGATCCGGTCCACCCTCCCCACGATCAACCACGCGATCGACGAGGGCGCGCGCGTCATCCTGGCCTCGCACCTCGGCCGCCCCGCCGGCAAGCCGGATCCTCGACTCAGCCTCGCACCCGTCGCCAAGCGCCTCCAACGCTTCTTGAAGAAAGACGTGCGGTTCCTGCCCGACTGTATCGGCCCCGAGGTCGAGGACGCGGTGGCCGCGATGCGCGCGGGGGACGTGGTGCTGCTGGAGAACCTCAGGTTCCACGCCGCGGAGCAGGCCAACGATCCCGAGTTCGCCAAGTCGCTCGCCCGGCTGGCCGACGTCTACATCAACGACGCGTTCGGCACGGTGCACCGCAGCGACGCCTCGGTCACCGGCGTCGCCGCGTTCGTCAAGGCCTCGGCCATCGGGTTCCTGATGAAGAAGGAGATCGAATACCTGGAGGGCGCGGTCGCCAACCCGACCCGCCCCTTCGTCGCCGTGCTGGGCGGCGCGAAGGTGTCCGGCAAGCTCGGCGTGATCAACAATCTTCAGTCGAAGGTCGACAAGGTCATCATCGGCGGCGGGATGGCGTTCACGTTCTTCAAGGCCCTGGGGTTGGAGGTCGGCAATTCGCTGGTCGAGCCGACCATGCTCGACGTCGCGCTGGAGATGCGCGAGACCGCGCGCGCCAACGGCGTCAAATTCTACCTCCCCGTCGATTGCGTCGTGGCCACCGGCATGGAACCGGGGGCTGAAACCAAGATCGTGCCCGTACAGGAGATTCCCAAGGGGTGGACCGCCCTGGACATCGGCCCCGCGTCGGTGCGGCTCTTCACCGAGGCGCTGGCCAACGCAAAGACGATCCTGTGGAACGGCCCCATGGGCGTCTTCGAAATGGACGCCTATTCGCGCGGGACGTTCGCGGTCGCGCACGCCGTGGCCCACGCGTACGCGCTCACCATCGTGGGCGGGGGCGACACGGCGCTGGCGGTCCACCGCGCGGGCGAATCGGAGAACATCTCGTTCATCTCCACCGGCGGCGGCGCCGCGTTGCAACTGCTGGAGGGCAAGCCGCTGCCGGGGCTAGTCGCGCTCCCCAACGTGGAGCCTTAGGAGCCTGTCCATGAACGGCCATCTGCTGCGTTGCCGGCTGCGCATCCGGTCCTCACGTACGGAACAGTACGCTCCGGTCCGGGTGCTCGCCGGCGCCTTGCATCTGGCCGCTCCTGAACAGGCTCCAGCCGGTGAGCATTCACAAGCTCAAACCGCCCGTCTTCGGACAGATTCTCAGCCATGCCCCGGCCGCTGATCGTTGCCAACTGGAAGATGCACAAGACCGTGGCGGAGGCCGTCCGGGCGCTCGACGCCTTGCGGGCGCGCGAGGATCTCCTCCGGGCGGTCGAGTTGG
>MHEO01000068.1:4975-5938 GCA_001803875.1 Nitrospirae bacterium RIFCSPHIGHO2_01_FULL_66_17
GCGCGCGGTGGCCGGCGCCGCGATCGCCCTGGCCGCACAACACTGCCACTGGGAACCCTCGGGGGCCTATACCGGCGAGCTGTCGGTGCCCCAGCTTGCCGACGTGGGATGCACGTACGGGCTCGTCGGCCACTCCGAACGCCGGCAGGGGTTCGGGGAGACCAACGAGCAGGTGCGGCGCAAGACCGCGGCGCTCCTCGCGGCGGGGCTCAGACCCATCGTCTGCCTGGGCGAAACCTTCGTCGAGCGCCGGGCCGGGAAAACCGAGCAGGTGGTGGCGGAACAGGCGTCGATCGCGTTGCAGGGTCTCACCGACGCGCAGGTGTCGCGGGTCGTGATCGCGTACGAACCGGTCTGGGCCATCGGCACCGGCAAGACGGCCAGCCCCGACGAGGCCGCGACGGTGCACCGGTTCCTCCGCCGGTTGATCGCCCACGACCACGGGGACGCGGCGCTCGCGGTCCCGATCCTCTACGGCGGGAGCGTGTCGCCGGAGACGGTCGAGGGCCTCCTGGCGCAGCCGGACATCAGCGGCGCGCTCGTCGGCGGTGCGAGCCTGAACGTGTCCACCCTGGTCGCGATTCTCGAACGGGCCGCCCGCGTGGGCGTTCGCGGGGCCGAACCGTCTTTATCCACCCACGTTTCACCATCCGGGAGCTAGGAGTATCGTATGATTACCGTATTGATCATCATCGTCCACGTCCTCGTCTCGACCCTCATGATCGGCGTGATCCTCCTGCAATCGGGGAAGGGCGCCGAGATCGGCGCCGCCTTTGGCGGATCGAGCCAGACGATCTTCGGCAGCCGCGGCGCCGCGACGTTTCTCAGCAAGATGACGATCGCGACCGCGACGCTCTTCATGCTCACGTCGCTGACCCTGTCGATCCTGTCGGTCAAGCGCTCGGTCGTCTCCTCGATCGTCGACGAGCACCCGCCGGCGGCGGCCGCGCCGGAACACCGACG
>MHEO01000069.1:0-1596 GCA_001803875.1 Nitrospirae bacterium RIFCSPHIGHO2_01_FULL_66_17
CGCCGCTGTTGGCCACCGCAAGGTCGGGCCAGGAATCCCCGTTGAAGTCGCCGACGGCGACCGACTGGGGTGCATTGCCGACCGCATAGGTTTCGGACAGGACGGCCGTGCCGTTGCCGTGGCCGAGAAAAACCGAGACGCTGTTGGCCCCTCGATTCACGACCACCAGATCCTGGAGCTGGTCGCCGTTGACATCAGACGCCGTCAACGCGATCGGGAGGGCTCCCGTCGTGTACGTCTGGGACGGAACCTGGAAATGCCCTCCGGACGGATTGGACACGCCTTTGTTGAGAATAAACGTGAGCGTATTGTTCGCTGCGGTGACCGCAAGGTCCAGAAACGAATCGCCGTTTAGATCAACCGCCACCACGGCGCTGGGGCCTCCGGCGACGGGGTACAACTCGGCCACCTGGAACGTCCCGTTTCCGACTCCGAAGAAGACCGAAACCGTATTCGCTGCCAGATTCTCTCCCGGCCCCCCGCTGTTGGCCACCGCCAGATCGTCAAGTTGGTCATTATTGAAGTCGGCGGCGATCACGCTCACCGGCAGGGAGACTTGCGAGACTTCGGTGATCGCCTGAGTCACGGTAGGAAATTGGCCGGAACCGTCACCTTTAAGGATGATCAGCTCGCTGGGGGCGGTGCTGCTTCCAAAACGAGCGATCGCGAGATCCAGCTTAGGGACGGCATCGAAGGAGGAGGCCTCGAATTGACCGACGGCCATAGAGAGGGGGGCGCTCGTGTTAGTCAGGAAGGTTACCCCCTCCAACGAACCGAACGTGCCGTTGTCGAACCCCAAGCGAGACCGCACCGCCCGGCTGGTCCCTGCATCGGCCACCGCAACGTCCAGCCTCAAATCGCCGTCCAAGTCCGCGATCGCCAGTGCCTGTGGCTCCGAGGCATCAGGCAACCCGACATTATAAGGAGCGGGTGCGGAGAAACTCGACGCGCTGGCCCTCAGCGTGACCGAGAACGTCCCGCTGGCGGTATTGGCGGTCACAAGGTCGGACAGACCATCTCCGTTGAGGTCCGGAGCGGCCAACGCGTTAATGCAGGCCGAGAGCGGAACTGGACAGGTCCCGATCGTCACCGCTCCGTCGTTGATGAACCGGCTCATAATGTCCACCGTTGCGGTGGTCGCCACCGCGGATGAGCTGACGATGACGGTCGCCCGTGGGCGGGAACCCGTCACGGTGTTCGGGCCCGGGAGCACGAACGGCGCGATGTACACCCCGAGCGGTGAAATCGTCCCGATCGAGGGGGCGACCGACCAAGTCGCCGCGGGAGCCGAAAGGGTGAGCGTGACCTGCCCGCCGACGGGAACCGTGGCGGTCGCGGGCAAGATCGAGATCGGCCCTGGACCGCTCTCCGAACTCCCCCCCGGCTCGGGCGAGATCGAAGTCGGCCCTGGACCGCCGTCCGACCCCCCTCCCCCGCTGCCGCAGGCCGCCAGCAGGACACCGAAACCGAGGGCCGCAGCCCTCGTCACCATCGTCGCTCGGAACGTCGCGTCACGCATCCTTCACCTCGATCACCGCGTTGTCGATCAACCGCGTGGCGCCCACCCACACCGCCAGGGCCACCACCACGCGTCCG
>MHEO01000069.1:1622-19799 GCA_001803875.1 Nitrospirae bacterium RIFCSPHIGHO2_01_FULL_66_17
CTCGGCGTGGACGAGGGCAACGTAGTCCACCCGGACACCCGATTCCCCTGACAGGAAGACCCCCAGGGCGTCCCGAATCTTCCCCCCGGATCGCTCCCCCGCCTCGATCAGGCGCCGGGCCTCGGCTAGGGCGGCGGGGACACGGAGGGCTTTTCCCCGCTCCTGGGGCGACAGATACGCGTTGCGCGAGCTGGCGGCCAGGCCATCGGGGGCCCGCACCGTGGGGCAGACGACGACTTCGACGCCCAGGCGGAGATCTTCGACGAGGCGGCGGATCACCACGGTCTGCTGGTAGTCCTTCTGGCCGAAGTACGCCCGGTGGGGGGCAACGATCGCGAACAGCTTGGCGACCACCGTGGCCACGCCGCGAAAATGCCCCGGCCGCGCGGCCCCGCAGAGCACGCTGCCGAGCGGCCCCACGTCGACGATCGTCTCCGAGCCCGGCGGGTAGATCTCGGCGACCGTCGGCGCGAACAGGGCGTCCACTCCCTCGCGCTCGCACAGCGCGCGATCGGCCTCGAACGCTCTAGGATACCGATCGAAGTCTTCGTTGGGGCCGAACTGGGTGGGGTTCACGAAGAGGCTGACCACGACCCGGTCGCACCCGGCGCGCGCCGTGGACATCAGGCTTCCGTGGCCGTGGTGGAGCGCGCCCATCGTGGGCACGAAGCCGATCGTCCGCCCCTCGCACCGGGCGGACTCCGACCAGCGGCGCATGTCGGCCGCGGTAGTGAGGGTCACCATCTCAAGACACCCCCACCCTTGCCCTCCCCCGTCAAGGGGGAGGGAAGGACAAGGGGAGCGCGGCACCCGTCACCGCTTCGGCACATAGTATTGGACGCCGCCCTTCATCTGGCGGATCTGCCGGACGAGGTCGGTGAGATCGGCGGGATTTTTGACGAAGTCGATGTCCGTGGTCTGGATCACCAGCAGCGGCGTTTCGGTGTACGCGAAGAAAAACTCGTTGTATGCGCGGTTGAGGTCGTGGAGGTACTCCCACGTGAGGTCCTTCTCGTAGTCACGCCCGCGCTGCCTGACCCGCTGCATTAACACGTCGGTCTCGGCGTGCAGATAGATGACCAGGTCGGGTTTGGGCAGGCGCGGCCGGAGCAGGCCGTAGACCTGGTCGTAGAGCACGAGTTCGTCCGGCGAGAGATTCAGGCTCGCGAAGATCCGATCCTTGGGGAGGAACGCGTCGGTAATCGTCGCGCTCGAGAACAGGTCCTGCTGGGCCAGATCCTCCTGCTGGCGATACCGCGAGAGCAGGAAAAAGAGCTGGGTCTGAAACGCCCACCGCCGCCGGTCGCGGTAGAACCGGAACAGGAACGGATTGTTCTCGGTTTCTTCGAGGACGGCCCGCCCGCCGAGTTCGTCCGCCAGCAGCGAAACCAGGCTGGTCTTGCCGACCCCGATCGGGCCTTCGACGACGAGATACCGCGGCTCCATCGCGCGCGCCGGTCAGACCGCCGACGACCACGACGACTGATACAGCCTCACCGCGTGCCGGTCCGACAGCCGGGAGCGGAGGACGGCCACCGTGCATCCGAGCACGGGATGAACGGCCCGGGGCGCGATGTCCGCGAGCGGGAGCAGCACGAACGCGCGCTCGGCCATTCTCGGGTGGGGCACGGTGAGTCCCGGCTCGTCGACCACGCGGTCGTCGTAGAGCAACAGGTCCAGGTCCAAGGTCCTCGGCCCCTCGCGCGCGGCGCGAGCGCGCCCGCGTTCGCGCTCGATCGCCAGACACGCCTCCAGCAATGCGCGCGGCTCCAGGTCCGTCTCCAGCCCCACCACGCCGTTGAGAAAATCGCCGGGCGCCGCCGCGCCCACGGGCTCGGTCTCGTACCACGGAGACACGGCGACCAACCGGGTGCGGTCCAGGCGATCGAGGGCGTCGACCGCCGCCAGACAGTGGCTCATGCGGTCACCGAGATTGGACCCCACCCCGATATAAACGCACGCGGCCACCCTGGGAGCCTGTCCATGAGTGGCCATCTGCGGCGTTGTCAGTCGGCCTTGCGTGCTCACGTACGACTCAGTACGCTCCGCGCGCAAGGCCTCCTTCCGCCTTGCATCTGGCCACTCCTGAACAGGCTCCGCCATCCCCATACTCGGACACACTCCTAAAAGATCAGTGCGAGATCCGACAACCGCGTTTTGAGTTCGTTGAGCACGCGCTCCTCGTCCGCCAGATCCTTCGCGAGGAAGGTCGCGGAGAAGCGGAGGTACCGGCCCACGTCGTCCCACGGCACGGTCGAGATCAGCTTCTCGGTGATCAGGAACTCGGAGACATCCTCCGCCGTCTTGAACTTGCGCCCGCCCTTGATCGCTTTCGGCGCGCGGGTGTAGAGAAAGAACGAGCCGCGCGGCATCGTCACGTCGAAGCCGACGGCGCCGAGCGCCTCGGTCATCCGCCGCAACCGCCGCTCGTACTTCCGGCCGATCTCGGCGGTGATCTCGGGGTGCTCCAGCGCGTAGACCCCCGCGCGCTGGATGGCCTTGAACTGGCCCGAGTCGCAATTGTCCTTGACCATGCCGAACGCGGCGACGATGAGCGGGTTGCCGGCGACGAAACCGAGACGCCAGCCGGTCATGTTGTACGCCTTGGAGAGCGAGTGCAACTCCACCCCGACGTCCTTCGCGCCGGGAATCGACAGAAAGCTCAGCGGCGGACCGCCGTAGGTCAGCGCGGCGTAGGCCGCGTCCACGACCACGATCAGCTTGCGGCGCTTCGCGAACCGCACGACCTCTTCGTAAAATTCTCGCGTGGCGGAGGCGCCGGTCGGGTTGTTGGGGTAGTTGAGGTACAACAGCTTCGCCCGCTTCAGATCCGCCGCTTTGATCGCGGACAGGTCGGGCAGATAGCCCCGCTCCTGCGTCAGCGGCAGCTCCGCCACGCGCCCGCCGTACCAGCGGGTGTGCGTGGCCAGCACGGGATAGCCCGGCACGGTGACCAGCGCGACGTCGCCGGGGTTGATGAACGCGGCCGGCAGCATCGCGAGCGCGGGCTTGGCCCCGATCGAGTGGATGACCTCGGACCCCGGGTCGATCCCCGGCGCGCCGAAGACCCGGGCGAGGTAGCGCGCGGCCGCCTCCTTGAACTCGGCGATCCCGTTGTCGGCGTAGCCCCGGTTCTCCCACCGCGCCGCCTCGCGCCGCAACGCCTCCACCACGCCGGGAAACGCCATGTCGTCCGGCTCGCCCACGCCAAAATCGAGCAATTCAACGCCGGGATGCGCCCGCTGCGCCGCCGCCTTGGCGCGCTTGATCTTCTCGAACTTGTAGATCTTGGTCGACTTGCCAAATTTCGCGCCACCGATACGCTCAGCAAACCGCCCTTGAATGTACGACCCCGCCATGGCGGTAATGTTCCTCCTTGGTATTTCCCACGTAGGGGCGGCCCGCTGGGTCGCCCGCCTTTCGCAGCTCCGGACTGCCGTCTTCCACCCACTCAAGGATCGGGGCGAGGCGCCGCCCCGCCCCTACGTCACACAACCCTGTTGCGCAACCGGCCGATACCTTCGATCCACACTTCCACCACGTCGCCCCGCTGCATCGGTCCCACGCCCGACGGCGTCCCGGTGGTGATGATGTCGCCGGGTAGGAGCGTCATGACCTTCGACACGTAGCTGACCAGGGTGGGCACGTCGAAGAGCATCGCCGACACCGGGGCGTCCTGCTTGACGTCCCCGTTGAGGAGCGTCCGGATGCGCAACTGGGACGGCTCGACGTCGGTCGCGATCACCGGGCCCAACGGGCAGAACGTGTCGAACCCCTTCGCCCGGCTCCACTGGCCGTCCTTCTTCTGCAGATCGCGCGCGGTCACGTCGTTGCAGCAGGTGTAGCCGAAGATGGCCGCCGCCGCCTGCTCGATCGTGACGTGGCGCGCCCGCTTCTTGATCACCACCGCCAGCTCGCCCTCGTAATCCACGCGCTTGGTCACCCCCTCGGGATACACGATCGCCTCCTCCGGCGCGAGCAGCGCGCTCGGCGGCTTGAGGAAAATCAGCGGCTCGGACGGCAGCTCCTTCTTAAACTCGGCCGCGTGGTCCTTGTAGTTGACGCCGATCGCCACGATCTTCGTGGGCAGGCAGGGCGCGAGCAGCCGCGCCGCGGCGAACGGGACGGTGGTCTCGGTCACCTTGTACGTCCCGAACAGGTCGCCCTCGATGGCCCGGATCAGGTCGCCTTCGAGGCGCCCGTAGCCGACGAAGTCCTTGTGGTGGAAGCGGAGGTAGCGCACGGCGCGATCCAAAACGCGGCCATCTTCGCACGATCGGCGGGAAAGGGTCAAGGCGCGGGGGCTACGACCGGAACAGGAAGTAGACCGCTCCCAACAGGCACAATCCCGCCCAGAGGAAATCCAGTTTGATCGGCTGGCGCATGTATAGCAGCGCGAACGGGACGAACACGGTCAGCGTGACCACCTCCTGAAGCAGCTTGAGCTGGGCCAGGCTCATCGTCTGAAAACCGATGCGGTTGGCCGGCACCTGGACGAGGTATTCGAACAGCGCGATCCCCCAGCTCGCGAACGCCGCGACGTACCACTGGCGGTCGTTCAGGTTCCTCAAGTGGGCGTACCACGCAAACGTCATGAACACGTTGGACAACCCCAGCAACAGCGTCGTTTGCAGGATCACTGGCATACACGGTCCTCTTCCATGCTCGGAAAATCCCCCCATCCCCCTTTGTCAAAGGGGGGTCATCTCACCGCCCGACGATCATTTTAATCGAGACCGCGAGAAGGGCAACGCCGAAGACCCGCTCCAGCACGGCGCTGGAGAGGCCGGTAGCGACCTTCGCGCCGAGCCATCCACCGAAGAAAAAACCGACGCAGAGCACCGCGGCCACGCTCAGATCGACGTAGCCCTCCTTGAAGTACATCCACGCGGCCAGGATGCCGATCGGCGGGACCATCATCGCCAGCGTGGTACCCTGGGCCAGGTGCTGCGAAAACCCGAACAAGAACACCAGGACCGGCACGATGACGATCCCCCCGCCGATCCCGATCAACCCGCTCATCACCCCGGCCACTAACCCCAAGAGCAGATACGATCCCATCGTCGTCATGCGCACACTCCTTTCCCGGCTCTCCCCGGAGATCCTTCGCCAGTATGAGCCGGAGACGCCCGGAATCCGTATCCTATCAGATCGGCCGACACGGTTCCAGAATCGGGGCCGCGCGAGGCGGATGGCCGGAACGATCGGCGATCAATTGCCGGTTCCGGTTTCTCCTGATAAATTTTGGCGAGGACAATGGGGACAATCTGTCCCCCGATTTTCCTCGCTGGGCCATGGGGAAGGATCCGACTATGAAACGGGCACTGAGTCTCTATTGCTTGCTGGCTCTCTCGGCCTATTCCTGCCAGAACAACGGCAGTGATCAGCGCGATTTCACGGTCTCCGGATCACTGTCAGCCGTCTCGATAACCAGTCTGGCCAAACCGGCCGCCGCGAGAAGCGCTCTTCAAAAAGCGGGCCCCAAGACCATCACCCACGTGATGGCCATCAATCCTGAGACGTCAAATCCAACGAGATTCATTTCCGCCGTGGACTCAACCGGCGCGTTTTCACTGGGGATCGAGTCCGGTCGGCCGTATGTCCTGGTGTTTATCGCAAAAAATAGCGGACTCACCGGACCCGATATGATTGCGGGTATGTTCAAGCTTGCCGCAAACGATCTCGATACCCTGACACCCACTGCGGCAGGGAGCACCGACCTGGGGCAGGTCACGGTCGATGGGACGACGCAGCAGGGCAGCCCCGCCCCGACATTTAATATCGGGACGTTTCTTGGCGATCTCGGTATCACGGCAGCCGAAGCGGGCTTCATCGGCAGCATCGATGATCTTTCGCTGCGCGCGGCGAACCCGGACGTTGACGGTAACGGCGAAATCGACGCGCTGGAGGGTCTGTCCTTCAACCAAGACTGGCATATTCGCTCGAACACCACCGTCGGCGCATCCGGTCCGGCCGCCACGTTCGCGGACATCACGGGAAAATATCTGGACAGCAGCGGATCAGCGGTCGCCACGGTCGCGTTCAATCTCGGTTCGGCGTACGCCGTGTACCCCGACAGCTTTTCCTCGACAATTTGTCCTCTGAATTCAGGTGTGTCGACTGCTCTGACGACGGGGTGCGCCTTCCGCATCACCGCTAACGCGGTCGATGTCACGTCGTCATGGCCAAACGGCAGCTTCAGCGGCGGCAGCTTCGGGGACACCATGCATCAATGGGGACCAGACTATACCCTGACGGCGGCATCTGCCCAAGATCTGCCGGGGTCGGGCGGCACGGCGGTGACCATGGAGTACACGATGCCGAACGGCAAGACGCTGACCTTCAGCCACGTGAAAACACGCTCCAAGTCCACGCTCGCGCAAAACGGAGCGATCATTCCGTTTCTCCAGATCAACACCTCGAACAACACGACCGCCGGTACGATCACAAGCATTGACTATCGATGGAAGAAGTTACAGGGCAGCGTGTGGAGCGACGCCACGGCAAACGAAGTGGCCCTCCTTGTTAACGAGAGCGGCGGTTACGCGAGTTTTTATACCGCGAAATCACCAGGAGCCGCCGTGGGGGTCGGCTTCACCATTCCGAAATCGTCGGCATCAGGCACGATCAGTTGGACCACCGGGAGTATCGGTGCCTTTGGCACTCCGGCCCCCGACATCGCGGCGCTCACGCCCAACAGCTTCTGCAGCTCGGCCGTCTCGTATGATGACAAAATAGGATTGCGAATCTTCGCCGGCGGGTTGGCGGCGAACACCACCGTGACCCCGTGTCCCTGAAAGGTCGCTCCCCAGGGCCAGGTCGTGAATCTCGACATCAGGCTCCGGGGGCGTGCGGCCCCCGGAGCTGGACGGGCGGGCCGCGGCGGCGGGTTTTCAGGTTGAGCATCTCGACGAACACCGAGAACGCCATCGCGAAGTAGATGTACCCCTTCGGGATGTGCATCCCGAGGCCGTCGCCGATGAGCGCCAGCCCGATCAGCAGCAGAAAGCTCAGCGCCAGCATCTTGATGGTGGGGTGGCGGTCGATGAAGCGGCTCACGGCGCCGGCGGACACCATCATGAAGAGCACCGCGATCACGACCGCCGCGACCATCACCGGAAGCTGGTTCGCCATGCCGATCGCGGTGATGATCGAGTCGAGGGAAAAGACGATGTCCAGGAGCAGGATCTGCCCGATCACGCTCCCGAACGTCGCCGCGGCGCGCGCGGCGGCGACGTTCTCTTCGCCCTCCAGCTTGTCGTGGATTTCCACCGTGCTCTTCCCGAGCAGGAACAACCCGCCCGCGATCAGGATGAGATCCCGCCCCGAGATCTCCTGACCGAGCACCGCAAACCACGGCGCGGTGAGCCGCATCAGCCACACCAGCGAGAACAGCAGCGCCACGCGCGTGAACATCGCCAGGCCGAGGCCGATCGTCCGGGCCCGCGCCCGCTGCGCGGCGGGCAGCTTGTCCGCCAGGATCGAGATGAAAATGATGTTGTCGATGCCGAGGACGATTTCGAGCGCGGTCAGCGTAATGAGCGCGATCCACGCTTGGGGGTCGAGTAGCCAATCCATGCCTTACTCCTCCTCAGGATCTATGATGGGCGTTTGCAGCACCTCGCAGGCCTAGCGAAGGACCGGGACATTCTGCAGGTCTTCCAGTCTGAGGGATTGTCAACGGTCCACCGCGCAGCATGACCCCCCCCAGGCGAACCTACCATGGCTGGACCCACGACGGGGTGAGCACCTACGGCGAGCTCCGTGTCCTGAAATCGGAGACCAGGCTTGACGAGCGTTGGCTGCGCTCAGGCAACCATGAGAACATAGAAAGGGGTTAAAAGGGCTTGAACTGTTTGCTCAAGCATAAACCCTGGGCCTGATATGATGACCCAATGGCCTTCCCATAAATCTTATCAGGCGTGCTCAAGAGCGGTTCATACATCAGGCGCCCGACGACCTGGCCGTCTTCCAACACGAACGGAACCTCATGCGACCGGACTTCAAGGACAGCTCGCGTTCCCTTGATGTCGTCATCGCCATAGCCGAATCCGGGATCGAAAAAACCAGCATAGTGAATTCTGAATTCCCCCACAGACGGATCATAGGCCACCATCTCTGCCGCGAATTGTGGCGGAACCCGAACCTTTTCTTTCGAAATCAGTATATAAAAGTCATCCGGGTTGAGAATGATACTCTTTCGCTTTGCCAACACCGGCTCCCAAAAGTCAACAGGATCGTAGTAATTGACTCTACTCAGATCGATCAAAGGGGCATGTCCTCTTGCCCTGTATCCCACAATCTCGGACCCAAACCCCTGCAGGTCGATCGATATACGGAGGCCTTGTGAAATCGCCGGTTCGAGCGGGGAACCGTCTTTGGCAAAAACCAGGGTCTCTTCATCGTGAAGTTTGTCCAGTTTGCTGTCTGATGTGAGCGGGGGGCGCGTACCTTGAATAAAACGAAGTTGATTGAGCTTCGTCCCCTCCTTTACGAGAACGCTGAATGTTCTCGGTATCACCTCGACATACAGCTTGCCCTTGTATCCGGCTTTGACACGCTCGAACTCCGTACCGCAGTCGGTAATTAATCTCGTAAAAATGTCCAAGCGGCCGGTCGTGCTCTTCGGGTTTGCCTTCGCTGAGAGATGGGGAGGGAGAAAGAGTTCCTCGGCGAGCGGGATGATATACACACATCCTTTTTCCAGAACGGACGGACTTGACAGGTCAAGTTCGTGCATGAAGAACTCGTCAACCTTTCGGCTCACTGCGGACGTTTCGCCAGGCAAAAAACTTGCCCGAACACGATACCCGACAGGTCCGAGCCTGAGATCAAGGCTGGCTGGTTGAATTTGATCATCCGCAACTGGAGAAGCGGCGGAAATCAATCCGTTCTGGATAAGCTCGTAAATGTTTTGGGACGGCAGCACTCCTCTCGTCGATACAGAGTTCGCCGTCTGACCCAGTTCTGGGAAAAGACTCTCTTTATTTGCACCCATATACTCTACCTCGAACCATCTGTAATTTAATGTGGAGTGCGCGGATCAACCTTGCATCGACCTGCGTCGCTCGGCCAAGAGTTTCGCTTTCTCTGAAAGCTCAAGCTGGTAATATCGGGCATAACAATCAAGGCTACAAAATCCTCCTTTTGACTTCGCCCCACTCCCAACGCGCTGACCATCTGGAATTTTCCGTCCGCAGTACGGACAAATCATCTTTTCCCACAACTCAAGAAGATATCGTTCCTCTTCAAACTCCATTATAGTCTCGCCGCATCCATATTTTATATTTTAATGACCGCTTGACGCGATCTTCACTCGAGCAGGATGCCGACTCCCGTTCTGATCAGAGCGTCTGACCCAGCCCAACCCTCTCAGGCTATGTTTCTTATATCAACAAATTGGGGCGGCGCACAAGAGCAGAGCCAACACTGCCATACGGCTTCGTTCACTTGAGGCCGAGGACGTCCTGCATATCGTAGAGACCGGGAGATTTATCCGAGAGCCACTGCGCCGCACGCAGCGCACCGCGGGCGAACGTGTCGCGGCTGGAGGCGCGGTGGGTGATTTCCAGGCGCTCGCCCAGGCCGCCGAAGAGGACGGTGTGGTCGCCCACGATGTCGCCCGCGCGGATCGTCTGGATGCCGATCTCGCCGGCGGCGCGCGGCCCGACGTCGCCATGCCGGGCGTAGACCGCGACCTCATCCAGCCGGTGTTTGGCGGCGTCGGCCAGCGCACGGCCGAGCGCAAGCGCGGTGCCGCTCGGGGCGTCCTTCTTCTGGCGGTGGTGGGCTTCGACGATTTCCACGTCGTACCCCGCGCCCAGCGCGCGCGCGACGTCGGCGACGACCTTGAACATCACGTTCATGCCGAGGCTCATGTTCGGCGCGAACACGATGGGAATGCGGGACGAGGCAGAACGGATCGCCTCGACGCCTGCGGCGTCCAGGCCGGTCGTGCCGATCACCAGCGCGATCTTCGCTTCGACCGCCTGGGGCAGCAGGGCAAGCGTCGCGGCGGAGGTCGTGAAGTCGATGACGACATCGCCGGCGGACAGCGCGGCCCGGACGTCGGCGCCGATCGCCACGCCGAGCGGCCCCGCGCCCGAGGCCTCGCCCGCGTCACGGCCGAGGCTAGGGTGGCCGGCTCGCTCCACCGCCGCGCCGACCGCGAGGCCCGGCGTCTCGGTCGCGAGCGCGACCAGGCGCGCGCCCATCTTGCCGCTCGCGCCCATGATGACGACGCGGACCGGCTGAGAAGAAGAGCGGCGTGTCACGGGACCAGCCAGGCTAGAGCAATCCGAAATCGGTGAGGGCCTGCTTGAGTTGGGACTTCGGCCCCTCGGACATCGCGCAGAGCGGCAGACGCAGCTCGTCCGCGCATCGGCCCATCATCCCCAAGGCGGTCTTGACCGGGATCGGGTTCGTTTCCAGGAACAGCGCATTGGTCAGCGGCTGGAGGCGGTAGTGCAGCCGGCGCGCGCGGTCCCAGTCGCCCTTGAGCGCCGCGCCCACCATCTCGGCGGTCTCGGCCGGGGCCACGTTCGCCGTCACCGAGATCACGCCCTTGCCGCCGATCGCCATGAGCGGGATCGTCAACCCGTCGTCGCCCGACAGGACGAGAAACCGCTCGTCGCACGCGGCGATGATCTCGCTCATCTGGCCGAGGGAACCGGAGGCTTCCTTCACGCCCACGATGTTGGTCATGCGGCTCAGGCGGGCGATCGTCTGGGGCGCCATGTTCACGCCGCACCGCCCCGGGATGTTGTACAGGATCAGGGGCAGGTCCACCTCGCGCGCGATCGCCTCGAAGTGCAGGTACAACCCCTCCTGCGTCGGCTTGTTGTAGTAGGGACAGACGAGCAGCGCCCCGTCGACGCCCACGGTCTTCGCGTGCCTGGTGAGGCGGATCGCCTCGTGGGTCGCGTTGGATCCCGTGCCCGCGATCACCGGCACCCGGCGCCGGACGGTCTCGACCGTGAACGCGATCACGCGGTCGTGCTCCTCGTGCGTCAGCGTGGCGGACTCGCCGGTGCTGCCGCACGGCACGATGCCGTTGGTGCCGCGGGCGATCTGCCACTCGATCAGTTCGCCCAGCGCCTTCTCGTCGACGCGGCCGTTCTTAAACGGCGTGACGATCGCGACGTAGGATCCGGTGAACATCAGGTCAGTCCAGCGCCTCGGGAGACAGCGTCCCTTCGTACACCAATCGGGCTTCCCCCGTCAACTCGACCCGGCTCACGGCGCCGCCGTCGAGTGAGAACGCCACCTTGAGCGGCCGTCCGCCGCGGGTCTTGAGCGTGACCGGCGAACGCGCCTTGCCGAGAAGGCCCGCCAGGAGCGCCGCGGCGACCGACCCCGTGCCGCACGCGAGCGTCTCGCCCTCGACGCCCCGTTCGTACGTGCGGATCGCCAGCCGGGTCGGCCCGTCGATCTCGACGAAGTTCGCGTTGGTCCCCGCGGGCGCGAACGCCGGATGGAACCGGATAGTCCGGCCCAATCGATGGACGTCCACCGCTTCGACATCGTCGACGAAGAGCACCGTGTGCGGGACCCCGGTGTTGAAGAAGTGCGCGTCGTACTGTTTGCCGTCGACCTCCAGCGGCACGTGCAGGCGCAGGTCCGTGGGGAGCGGCAGACGCACGGTCACGCCGGCCTTGCCGACCTCGGCATGAATGACGCCCGCAAGGGTCTCGAACGTCAGGGTCTTCGGCGCGATCTTGCGCAGAAACGCGAAGCGCGCCGCGCAGCGGCTGCCGTTGCCGCACATCTCCGCCTCGCCGCCGTCGGCGTTGTAGTAATGCCAGCGGAAGTTCGCGCGCGACGACCGTTGGATGAAGATCACCCCGTCGGAGCCGACCGACAGCCCGCGCCGGCACACCGCTCTGACGAACGACCGCATCGTCCGGCGCGGGACGAGGTCCTTCCGGTTGTCGATCACAATGAAGTCGTTCCCGCTCCCCGACATCTTGGCGAACGGGATGCGTCCGGCCGACCGTCCCATCGTTACCGTCCCGTCCCCGCTGTCGCCTTTGGCGCGTGCTCCGCGACAAACGCCATCATCGCCTCGGCCTCGGCTGTGGTGATCCGATTGTCGGCGAGGATTTCCTTGATCCCCTGGCTCAACCCGTAGAGCGCCTCGTCCGAGACCTCGTGCCGCGCACCCGCGTCGTAGAACGCGAGCAGAGCCATGCGGACGCGCTCCGCTTCCTCGAGCGTATACTCCGGGGGCAGGGCGCGGACGACGGCTTTCTCGATCACGAACTTCTGCCAGGTGAAAATGAAGAACCTCTTGCCCATGAAGAAGAGCAGCGCCAGGGCGAGGATGACCGCGCCCGACCCGATGATCAGCGTCAGGAAGAAGCCCCGTCCCTTGCGCGCCCGCGGCCGCGCCGCGGTGTCGACGGCCGTCGTCATCGGGACGCCAGGAACGGCGGCACCGTCTCCCCGCGCACCAGGTCGCGGTAGGTCTCGCGCGCGCGGATCACGATGTGCCGGTTCCCCTTCACCAGCACCTCGGGGATGAACGGCCGCGAGTTGTACCGCGAGGCCATCGCGAAGCCGTACGCGCCGGCGCTCATCACCGCGAGCAGTTCCCCGGGCTCGCACGCGGGCAGCTCCCGATCCTGGGCGAGGAAATCGCCCGATTCGCAGATCGGCCCCACGACGTCGACCACCTTTGACCCGCGGGAGGTCCGGCGCACCGGCCGGATCTCGTGGTACGCCTCGTACAGGCTGGGCCGGATGAGGTCGCTCATCCCCGCGTCGACGACCACGAAGTTCTTCGCCTCGCCTTCCTTGGTGTAGAGCACCTTCGTCACCAGGATCCCGGCGTTGCCCACCAGGACGCGCCCGGGCTCGATGATGAGGGTCAGGTCGCGCCCGCGCAGCAGCGGGAGAACGGCGGCGGCCATGTCGCGGGGGGACGGCGGCGTCTCATCCTGATAAGGGATGCCCAGGCCCCCGCCCATGTCCAGGTAGCGGATCGCGATCCCGTGCGCGCCGAGCCGGTCGACCAGTTCCAACACGCGCGCGAGCGCCTCGACGAAGGGCTGAACCTCGGTGAGCTGCGAGCCGATGTGGTGATGAACGCCGACGACCTCCACGCCGCGCAAGCCGGACGCGAGCTTGTAGTGGTCGAGCGCCGTGTCGATGTCGATGCCGAACTTGGAGTGCTTCAACCCCGTGGAAATGTACGGATGGGTCTTGGGGTCGATGTGGGGGTTGACCCGCAGCGAGATCCGCGCGCGCGTCTTGAGCCGTCGCGCGACCTCGTCGATCACGCGCAGCTCCTGGTCTGACTCCACGTTGAACAGGAGGATCTTCGCGCGGAGCGCCTCGGCGATCTCCTCGCGGGTCTTGCCCACGCCCGCGAATACGATCTTCCCCCGCGGCACGCCGGCCTTCAGCGCGCGGTAGAGTTCCCCGCCCGAGACGATGTCGGCGCCCCCGCCCAGCTTCGTGAACAGTCGCAGGATCGCGAGATTGGGATTGGCCTTGACCGCGAACGCGGTGATGTGCGGGATCGGCGCGAACGCCGTATCCACCGCCTGAAAGTGCGACGTCAGCGTGTGGTGGCTGTAGAGGTAAAAGGGCGTGCCGACGGCCTTGGCGATCCTCGCCACCGGCACGCGCTCGCAGTACAACTCGTTTCCAACGTCGTGAAAGTCGTGCACGTTAGCCGATCGTCTCGTCGCCCCACACGGTCTGTTGCGGGGTGATGCGGTCCAGCGCGGACTGGAAGGCCTGTGTGAGGTTGATGAACTTGACCGACGCGTGCGCCTTGAGGGCGCGCAGGTACTCGCTGTCCAACAGGGCGTGCACCGCCTGCGGCGTCGCGTAGCGGAGGGGCTCGAAGTTCACGACGATATCGAGCCGGGCCTGGCGAACGGCCTGCAGGAGGCGCCGCCGCAGCTCCTTCGCCCCCGACTCGTCGAGCGTGCCCTCGAGATCCAACTGCAGCGCAGAGTGTGCCTCCGGCTGCAGCGCGGGCGCGCTCGCAGGCAGCTCGCCCCGCTGGATGTCGGCCCGCTTGACCTTGATCTGGAGGAACCGGTCGATCTGTCCCACCGCGCCGGCGGCTTTTTCCTTGAGCGCGTGGAGCGTGTTGGGGATGAGGTTCTCGGTCGCGAACGCCGGGAGCTTGACGTGGAGGCTCTGGATGATCTGGGACAGCGGCGAGAGGCTCCCCTTGGGCGCGGTGCGCTTGACCAGGTGCTGGAACGCGAGATTCATCGCCAGCCGCGCCGGGATCCGCTGGCGGGTGTAGAACAACCGCCGGAAAATGGACGGGTAGCCGAAGAAGTGGTGGTTGGCCCAGAAGAACCCCTCCTGGAGAATCTCGGGGCTCATTCGCTTCGGCCAGAAGACGACGTGCTTGCCGTCGTAGTGTTCCCAGTTGTCATCGAAGATCCGACCCTGGGCCTTCATTCGATCGAACAGCGGGGTCCCCGGCAGCGGGGTCATGATGTTGAAGTACGCAAGCTCCATCTTGTTCTTGATCAAAAACTCCACCGTGCGCGGGAACACCGCTTCGTCGTCGTGATCGAACCCGAAAATCACGCCGGGGTTCAGCATGATCCCGTGATCGTGAAAACACTTGATCTCCTTCTCGTACTGGGCCACGCGGTTGAACGGCTTGTTCGTCTCGTCGATGCTCTCTTCGACGATGGATTCCATTCCGACGAACATGGACACGCACCCGCTCTCCGCCGCGAGTTTAACCATGTCCGGCTCGTCGCCCAGAAACAGCGTGCACTGCGCGCCCCACTTGATCTTGAGCGGCTTGAGCGCGGTCCACAGCTCCTTGCAGTACGTGCGGCTGGAATTGTGCAGATCGTCGACGATCGCGAAGATCGTCCCGTCCTCGATGCCGGTAAACACCTTGAACGACGCCAGAAACCGTTGACTGTAGGGGCCGGTCAGCATCTTGTCCATGATCTGGCTACGGCGGCGCTCCTTGATCCGCTGAACCTCCGCCACGACGTGGGCGACGGGCCGACGCCGCGAGTTCTTGCCGTTGAACGGCGACACGCTGCAGAACTCGCACTCGAAATGGCACCCGCGCGTCGTCTGGATGCACGAGCTCGTCATGTAGGCGTCCTGACGCAGGAGATCCACCCGCGGGTTCCGGTATTCGTCCAG
The DNA here is from genome assembly GCA_001803875.1 of Nitrospirae bacterium RIFCSPHIGHO2_01_FULL_66_17. Taxonomy (GTDB): domain Bacteria; phylum Nitrospirota; class Nitrospiria; order 2-01-FULL-66-17; family 2-01-FULL-66-17; genus 2-01-FULL-66-17. The sequence goes on from MHEO01000069.1 coordinate 16,764, forward strand.
ATTCGGGAACTGCTCCATCCGGTACACCGGCTGCATCCGCCCGGCCTCGAAATCGGCGATGACCCGCGGCCACAGGTCTTCCGATTCGCCGATCATGACCGTGTCGGTGTAACGGCCGGCCTCCTCGGCGCAATAGCTGACGTGGGTGCCGCCGATGACGGTCTTGATGCCGCGCGCGCGGAATTTCTGGGACAACTGGTACGCCCGCGGCGCGTAACACGTCATCTGGGCGGAGATGCCCACCAGGTCGACGTCGAGATCGAAGTCGACGCGGTCGACCGACTCGTCGATGAACGTGATGTCCCAGTGCGCGGGCGTGTACGCCGCGATCACCGGCAGCGACAGCTTCGGGAACCACAGCGCCCGCCGCTCGCCCTCGGTGAATCGATAGGGACTGTCGTCGGGGTATGGTTCGATGAGGAGCAACCGCCGCTTGCGGGACGTGACCGCCGCGACCGTGATGGATGATGCGTCGTAACCGACCTGGACCAAACCCGATGAGACCATCGTCCTCTCCTTCACTGCGCCTGTCTGTCGAGGCGTTCGCCTCGTTGCTCGGAATCCGCGCCCCTGGCGCAGGGCGCCCGTGTCCGTCCCTGGATGTGCGCTCCCCGCCAGCCGTTCAGGCCGCGCCCCGCGCGGCGCTCACAGCCGCCTTACGGCGCGGGGTGATCCGGCGGCGCCTGCCCTGGAGATTGAGGGGAGGATTGAGCCGAGGGCCGCGGCACGTCTTCGGGCGCAATGGGGTCGCCCTTTCGTCCGCAACCTGTCGAGCATGCTAGCAAAAGCCCGACAAAGAATGCAAGGAGGGCAATCCGCATGGTAGGGGCGGCCCGGTGGGTCGCCCCCGACCTGGCATGAGGCACGGCCCCGAACCTGGGGCGAGGCATCGCCCCGCCCCTACGAACGCGTGGATCAACGGTCACGTCCGTTTCGACCCTTTTTCGATTTCCTTCAGGCGCTGCTGCACCGCCTCGCGCGCTGTGCCGCCGATCTGGGATTTCCGGGCGATCGCGCTCTTGGCCGACAGCTTGGCGACGGCCTCGGGATCCAGCAGCGGCGAGAAGCGTCGGTACTCGTTCGGCGACAGCCCCGTGAGGGGCTTCTTGGATTCCAGGCAATGCCGCACCAGCTTCCCGACCACCTCGTGCGCCTCGCGGAACGGCAGGCCCTTGAGCACCAGGTCGTCGGCGATCTCCGTGGCAAGCAGGAAGCTGTCAGACGCCGCGGCCGCCATCGCGTCGGCCTTCACGCGGATGCCGGGGATCATCTCGGCCGTGATCGACAGGCACGCCTTCACCGTGTCCACGGCGTCGAACAGCGGCTCCTTGTCCTCCTGCAGGTCCTTGTTGTAGGCCAGCGGCAGCGCCTTCACCGTCGTCAGCAGCGCCACCAGCGAGCCGTACACGCGCCCGGTCTTGCCGCGGATCAGCTCGGGCACGTCGGGGTTCTTCTTCTGCGGCATCATGCTGCTGCCGGTGCAGAAACCGTCGGGCAGCTCGATGAAGCCAAACTCGGTCGTGGACCACAGCACGAGTTCCTCGGCAAACCGCGACAGGTGCATCATGATCAGCGCGAACGCGGAAAGCGCTTCGATCACGAAGTCCCGGTCGCTCACCGAGTCCAGGCTGTTCTTGGTGACGATCGGGAAATCCAGGTACTCGGCGATCAATTCGCGATTGATCGGGTAATTGGTCCCCGCAAGCGCCCCCGAGCCCAGCGGCATGCGGTTGACGCGGTTGCGCGCGTCGCGCAGCCGCTCGACGTCGCGCTGGAGCATCTCGTAGTACGCAAGCAAGTGGTGCGCGAGCAGTACCGGTTGGGCGCGCTGCAAGTGGGTGTAGCCGGGCAAGATGACGTCGATGTGCCGCGCGGCGGCCTCAGCCAGCGCCTTCTGTACCCCGCGCAGCAGGTCGCCGATCGCGTCCAACTCCTCGCGCACGTAGAGCCGCATATCCAGCGCGACCTGATCGTTGCGTGAGCGCCCCGTGTGCAGCTTGCCCGCCACGGCCCCGATCCGCTCGGTGAGCGCCCGCTCCACGTTCATGTGGATGTCCTCGTGCGCGATCGAGAACACGAACATGCCCGCCGCAATATCAGCCTCGATCGCTTTGAGCCCCTTGACGATCTGGTCCCGCTCCGCCGCCGTGATCAACTTGGCCTCGGCGAGCGCCTTGCAGTGCGCGATGCTCCCCGCGATGTCGTGGCGGTACAGGCGCCAGTCGAACGGGATCGACGCGGTGAAAGTCTCGACGGTGGGTTTGGTCGCCTCCGTGAAGCGCCCGCCCCAGGGTTTCTCGGATGGACTCATGGACGCTCGTTACCGACGGGCGCGCCCGACCTTGAGGCGGAGCGCGTTCAAGCGGATGAACCCCGCCGCGTCTTTCTGGTCGTACACCGCCTCTTCTTCGAACGTGGCCAGATCTTGGCGGTAGAGCGACACCGGCGACTTTCGGCCTGCGATCGTGATCGAGCCTTTGTAGAGTTTGAGGCGCGCCACACCGGTGACGTTCCGTTGCGCCGCGTCGATCGCCGCTTGTAGCATCTCCCGCTCGGGCGCGAACCAGTAGCCGTAATACACGAGTTCGGCGTAACGCGGAATCATGGCGTCGCGCTGGTGCAGCACCTCGCGGTCCAACGTGAGCGATTCGACCGCCCGGTGCGCGGCGTGCAGGAGCGTGCCGCCGGGCGTCTCATAGACGCCGCGGGACTTCATCCCGACATAACGGTTCTCGACCAGATCAACGCGCCCGATCCCATGGCGCCCGCCGATCTCGTTGAGTGTGGCCAACAGCCGCGCGGGGGACAGATTCCTGCCGTTGACGGCGACGGGGTTACCGGCCAGGTATTCGATCTCCACATACTCCGGCCGATCGGGCGCCCGCCGGGGGTCGACCGACATGGTGAACATCTCGGCCGGCGGCTCGGCCCACGGATCTTCCAGGATGCCGCCCTCGTAGCTCGTGTGAAAGAGGTTCTTGTCCACGCTGTACGGCTTGGCCTTGGTCGCCGTCACCGGAATGTCGTGCTTGGCGG
>MHEO01000070.1 GCA_001803875.1 Nitrospirae bacterium RIFCSPHIGHO2_01_FULL_66_17
CCGCCAGCTCACGTCACAACTGCAACGCGGGCACACCCTTCACCCCGACGACATCGACCGGATCATCCTCTCGGCTCGCGGGAAGCCGGATCAACCCGAGGAACCGCCGATGGACGGCTCGATTCCGCTCACCAGGAAGCGGACGCTGGTTCCCAAGTCGGCCCATCAGCGCGAATACCTTGAGGCGCTGAAAACGTCCGACATCGTGATCGGCATCGGGCCCGCGGGCACCGGGAAGACGTACCTGGCGATGGGCATGGCGGTTTCCGCGTTGACGCATCGCGAGGTGACGCGGATCGTGCTGACCCGTCCCGCGGTGGAGGCGGGCGAAAAGCTCGGCTTTCTGCCGGGCGATATGTACGCCAAGGTCAACCCATACCTGCGGCCGATGTACGACGCGCTGTACGATATGATGGACATCGATCAGGCCAACCGTCTGGTCGAGCGCGGCGAGATCGAGATCGCGCCGCTGGCGTACATGCGCGGTCGGACGCTCAACGACGCGTTCATCATTCTGGACGAGGGGCAGAACGTCACGCCCGAACAGATGAAGATGTTTCTCACGCGGCTGGGGTTTCGGTCGAAGGCGATCATCACCGGCGACATCACCCAGGTCGATTTGCCCGCCGGCAACCCCTCCGGCCTGATCGAAATCCAGTCGATCATCCACGACATTCCCGGCATCCGATTCGTCTATTTCGACGATCGCGACGTCGTCCGCCACCGGTTGGTCCAGGAGATCGTCAAGGCCTACGAACGACACGAAAGCAAGCGCGGCACGAAACGCAAGCGGTAGTCACCGAAATGATCTCGCCATGATTCGCGTCGCGGTGTCCAACCGGCAGCAAACGATTAAACTCGATGTCCCCCGCCTCAAGCGCCGCGCTCGCTGCGTCCTGCGGGACATGGGGCGTGCGGAAACCGAACTCAGCGTGGTGTTCGTCGACGACGAAGAGATGCAACGTCTCAACGCCGCCTATCGCTTGCTCGACCGCCCCACCGACGTGTTGGCGTTCGCGATGACCGAGGGGGCGTTCGGCGACCTCAACCCCCAGATCCTGGGCGACGTGGTGATTTCGACCCAGACCGCTCAGCGTCAGGCGGAACGCGCCGGCCGCTCTGGTGACGACGAGCTGGACGCGCTGCTCGTGCACGGGATCCTCCACCTGATCGGGTACGACCACGAGCGGTCGGCCGCCGACGCGCGGACGATGCGGAACCAGGAACGGCGTCTCCGGCGCCTGCTGCAGACCACGGCGTAGCGGATGTCTCTTTGGGATCGGTTCTCCGCGGGCTTGACCCGAACCCGCCAGGCGCTGGCGAAGGGCCTCGACGCCGTTCGCGGGACGTTGCAACCGGGCGACGTCGCCGCGGCGTTCGACGAGTTGGAATCGGCGCTGATCGGGGCGGATGTGGGGGTGCGGCTGACCGATCGCCTGCTCAGTGACCTGCGACGCGCCGGCCATGTGGACGTCGCCGAGCTCCGGAAACGCCTCAAGTCGTTGATCGCGTCGTGTGGCGACGGGGTTCCGTCGAGCGCGCTGGTGGACGGTCCTCGCCCCCTGGTTGTCCTGTTCGTCGGGGTCAATGGGGTGGGGAAGACGACCTCGGTGGCGAAATTGGCCGCCCGCTACCAATCCCAGGGCCTGCGCGTCCTGTTGGCCGCCGGCGACACGTTTCGGGCGGCGGCCATCGAGCAACTGCAGGTCTGGGGAGACCGCCTCGGGATCGAGGTCATCGCCCAGCGCCCGGGATCAGATCCAGCGGCGGTCGTGTTCGACGCCGCGACCGCCGCGAAGGCCCGCGACGCGGACGTGCTGCTGATCGACAGCGCCGGCCGGCTCCACACCAAACACGCGCTGATGGACGAGCTGATCAAGATCAAGCGGGTGATCGGCCGGGCCGTGCCGGGCGCGCCCCATGAGATCCTTCTCGTCCTCGACGCCGCCACCGGCCAGAACGGCCTCGCGCAGGCGCGGGTCTTTCATGAGGCCCTGGGCGTGACGGGGATCGTCGTGACCAAGCTGGATGGAACGGCCAAGGGCGGGATCGTTCTGGCGATCATGGAAGACCTTCGCCTCCCGGTCAAACTCCTAGGGCTGGGCGAGGAGGTCGAGGCCCTGGTGCCGTTCGACGCCGAGGCGTTCGCCGAGGGGCTGGTGGGGTGATCCGAATCGGTATCGTAAGAGCGGGCTTGAAACCCGCCCCTACGGTGGCGGGGACGGCGACTGAAAGACCACGACCTGGTTCTTCCCGCGCCGCTTCGCCTCGTAGAGGGCCTGGTCGGCGTGGCGCAGCAGATCTTCGAGGGTTTCAGCGTCGTCGGGAAAACTGGCGACGCCCAAACTGACGGTGAGGCGGAGGGTGCGCCCGGTGGTGGGCGCGATGACGGTTTGACCCACGGCCTCGCCGATCCGGAGCGCCATCTTCTTGGCGGCTTTTTTGGGGGTCTGGGGCAGGATCACGGTGAACTCCTCCCCCCCGTAGCGCGCGGCGACGTCGATGGCCCGAATCGACGTGCGCACCGCCCGCGCCGTGACCGTCAGGGCTTCGTCCCCCACCATGTGCCCGTACGTATCGTTGAACCGTTTGAAATCGTCGATGTCGATGATGATGAGGGAGAACGGCAAGCGGTGCCGCTTGAAGCGCTCCACTTCCTCGACGAGCCGTTCTTGAAAATAGCGCCGGTTCAACAGGCCGGTCAAGGAATCGGTGATGGAGATGCGTTTGAGTTCCTCGGACCGCTGGTGGTATTCGGAACGTTGGATCGCCACCGTGGTGTGGGTGGCGATCGATGTCAAGAGATCGAGGTCGTAGGACGTGAAGGCGTCGCCGCTGAGCTTGTCCGCCACGTTGAGCACGCCGATCGTCTGGTCATGCGACTGGAGCGGCAGGCTGATGAACGACCGCGTCCGGTAGCGCGGGCGTTTCTCCTGGAGCACGCGGACGTCCGTTTCCAGGTCCGAGACCAAGAGCGGTTTCGCCTCGGCGAAGACCATGCCCGAGATTCCCTCGCCCGGCCGGATCCGCACGCCCTCGACGATCTTGGGATTGAGGCCCTTGATGGCCTTGATCACAAGTTCGTTGGCGCCTTCGTCGAAGAGCAGCAGCGAGCCGTGCTCGGCGTCGACACATTCGGTCGACCGATCGAGAATGGTCTGGAACAGATCGCCGACGGCCAGCGTCGAGGCCGACGTCCGCATGATCTCGGTCAGGGCCGCCAGGCCGTGTTGGCGATCCTTCACCTGGGACCGCAGGCGGTTGTTCTCCAGCACCACGGAAAAGAGATCGGCGAACGCCCCCAGGATCTTGACATCGTCCGCCGCGAGAGGGGTGTCCAGGATCGCCAGGACCGTCCGGGAGCCGGCGGCCAGCGGGAACAGATGGACGGAGCTCACGTCGGGCGGGAACCCCGCCTGCAGGAGATCGTACGCGGTGTCGCAGAACAGCGGCGCGCGGACGCTGACCAGGCGCTCCAGCAATCCTTTGTTGAGAAGACCGCTGTAGTGGCGGAGCGCCTCGCGCTTGATCCCGAATCCGTCGGCGTACTCCAGGCGCTCGCCGGAGCTGTCCGCGGCGAGGATCACCGCCGTGTTCGCGTTGAACAGGACGCCCACGGTGTTGAGCACGAGGCGAAACAGTGCCGCCTGGTCGAGCTGGTGGTTCAGCTCGGCGCCGATGGAAAACAGGGTCATGAGACGGGCGGCGGCGACCTCGTGCCGCTGGCGGAACGTCAGGCTGCGCACCAGCGATTGACAGATCGTCTCGACCAGGCCGGCGGCCGAGTCGAGGAACGGCTGGTCCTTGAACTGAATGTCCTTGACCAGGGACAGCAGCGTGTTGGCATCGATGCCGCACCGCTGGGCCGTCTCGCGGAACGAGAAAAAGTCCTCGTAGGACGCGAACGCCTTGCCTCCCAGGAGGACCAGCGGGACGCCGGTCTCGTCCGTGATCGGGACGGTGAAGGCGTGCAGGCTTGCGTAGCAGGTAAACGAGGCCGGACGGCCGGTGGCGAACGCCCGGGCGACCTGCTGGCCGCAGTGCGCCTCGCACTGGGCCCGCTGGCCGTATTGGTCCTGCAGCAGCCGGCAAATCGGATTCTCCCGGCTCGGTTCGCACAGCGAGTGGCGGAGGTCGACGCGGCGCGAGGGTCCGTACGAGATCAGCGACAACCCCATGGCGGTCGCGAGCCCGTCCTGCGTCTGTTTCCACTGCGCGGATTTTAAGAGATCAGATTCCAATGGCGACGACCCGATTGAGCGACACGCACCAGGCGTGGTTAACAATCTGCGATGCAGGGCGGGAACGGCTGGAGGGGGACCGTACGCCGAGAATCGACTGTCTTTACTTATACGCCCGGTGTGTTCGCGAAGTCAAGCATTTCCAGCGGGTGTGCGGCCGGAAGATGGCGCTGATACGCCATTTGCGGGGGCCACGTCCCCGGTTGCGCGCGGGGCCGAGGCAGGTGGGCCGGGGACGTGGTACAATGCCGCCGTCATCGGTCGCACCCGCGTCATGAACACGCCGTTCACCCTCGTTTCGGACTTCAGCCCCCAGGGCGACCAGGCTCAGGCGATCGCCGCCCTGAGCGAGGGCGTGCTCAAGGGGGCTCCCCATCAGGTGCTCCTCGGTGTCACCGGCTCGGGCAAGACCTTCACCATGGCCAACGTGATCGCCCGGGTCCAGCGCCCCACGCTCGTGCTCGTCCACAACAAGACGCTCGCGGCCCAACTCTACCACGAGTTCAAGTCGTTTTTCCCCGGGAACGCCGTCGGCTACTTCGTGAGCTATTACGATTACTACCAGCCGGAGGCCTACCTCCCCCAGACCGACACCTACATCGAGAAAGACACGGCCATCAACGACGCGATCGACCGGATGCGCCACGCCGCCACCAGCTCGCTGTTCGAGCGGAACGACGTCGTCATCGTCGCCTCGGTGTCGTGCATCTACGGCCTGGGTTCGCCGGAAGCCTACCACGGGATGCTGCTGGCGCTGGAAGAGGGGATGACGATCAGCCGGGAGGAGATTCTGGCGCGCCTGGTCGACATCCAGTACGAGCGCAACGACATCGACTTTCACCGGGGCACGTTCCGCGTGCGCGGGGACGTGATCGATGTCTTCCCCGCGTCCGCCGAGGCGCACTCGATCCGCATCGAGCTGTTCGGCGACCGGATCGAATCCCTCGCCGAGATCGACCCGCTGCGGGGCCAGGTGGTGCGCCGGGTCTCCAAGGCGCCGATCTACCCCGGCAGTCACTACGTGATTCCTCCCGACCGGATGGAGCGCGCTCTCGCCGGGATCGAGGCCGAGCTCCAGGAGCGGATCGCCTACTATACCCAACGCGGCCAGTTGCTCGAAGCCCAGCGAATCGAGCAGCGCACGCGGTTCGACCTGGAGATGATCCGCGAGATCGGCTTCTGCCAGGGGATCGAGAACTACTCGCGCCACCTCTCGGGCCGCGCCCCCGGGGAGCCGCCGCCCACGCTGATCGACTATTTCCCCAAGAACTTTTTGCTGATCGTGGATGAAGGCCACGCCACGATCCCGCAGATCGGGGGGATGTACGAGGGCGACCGCTCGCGCAAGAAGAACCTGGTCGAGTACGGGTTCCGCCTCCCGTCGGCGTTCGACAACCGGCCCCTGACCTTCCCCGAGTTCGAACGCCTCATCCACCAGGCCATCTACGTCTCGGCGACCCCCGGGCCGTACGAACTGGGGAAATCGGGACCGCGGGTGGTCGAGCAGCTCATCCGCCCGACGGGGCTCATTGACCCGCGGATCGACGTCCGGCCCGCGACCGGCCAGGTCGACGACCTGCTCGGCGAAATCCGCCGCCGGATCGACCGGGGCGAGCGGGTGCTGGTCACCACGCTGACCAAGCGCATGGCCGAGGACCTCACCGACTACTACCGGGACCTCGGCGTCCGCGTGCGCTACCTGCACTCCGAGATCGACACGCTGGAGCGGATGGAGATCATTCGCGAGCTGCGGATGGGCAAGTTCGACGTGCTGGTCGGGATCAACCTCCTCCGCGAGGGCCTGGACATCCCGGAGGTCTCGCTGGTGGCGATCCTGGACGCGGACAAGGAGGGCTACCTGCGGTCGCGGACCTCGCTGGTGCAGACCGCCGGCCGCGCCGCGCGGCACGTGAACGGCGAGGTGATCATGTACGCCGACGCGGTGACCGGCTCGATGCGGTGGGCGCTCGACGAGACCACGCGCCGCCGCGCGATCCAGGAGGCGTACAACCGCGAGCACGGCATCACG